>NZ_DATCNW010000147.1:0-15047 GCF_036565025.1 Pengzhenrongella sp. | reverse complement strand
CATAATGGCATCGACTACTTGGCACGCTGTTGAGTTCTCAAGGAACGAACGCGCATCGCTTTGCGGCCTTCCGACCGGGCTGCGAGGCAACCGTTCTAATCTAGCGGACCGACTCCATTAAATCAATTCCACCGAAACCGGTGAGAATCAATCCAACAACAATGCTCCGACCGCAAACCTGACAATAGACAATACAGGCATCGAAACGCCTGAACTATCCTACCAGGGTGGTCACCTTCCGGGAACGGCCTCCATCTTTCGCTTCTCAGCGATGCGGTGTCCGTTTCTCCCTGCTGGGCAACAACGTGAACACTACGCAACCCCCCGATGAACCGTCAAATCTCAGCGACGTGGCGGGCGTCACCGGCAAGAGCGGCCGATCCGACGGTCAGGCGCCGCGCGGGTCGCACCTCACGTCGTGCTCGTGTGAGGCGCATCGGGTCAGGCCGGGACGACGGGTTCGACTTCCGGGCCGACCGCATCGGAGGCATCGGAATCGTTGGAAACGTCGGACGCGTCCGGGCCCCCGCTCGCCGTCGGCCGCCCGGGTCCAGAGCCCCACGTCCGCAGCGCCCCGGTCATGGTCGCCGCCAGCCCGGTGAACGCCCCGGTGGCATCCGCACTACCGACCAGCACGTCCGGCACGATCTTGACGTGGCCGTCCGCCACTGCGCCGGCGACAGCCACGGCCGCCGTCGCGGACTGTCCCAGGGCCGAGACCTGCGCCTCGTAACCGGCGGCCTTGGCCAACCCGAGCGCTTCGATCGCCTTGGCCTGGGCCAACCCGATCGCCCGGCGCCGGTCCGCTTCGGCCTGACCGGTCAGCCGCACGAAGGTCGCCTCGCCCTCCGCCTGAGCGCTCCGGGCAGCGGCCCCCGCCTTCTGGATATCGACGTTGACGGTCGCCTTGGCCAGCTCCTTCTGCATGTCGGCGGTGCCGCGGACCCGTTCGAGATCGACGCGCACCGCCTGAGCACGCTGCTGCTCCTCGAACGTGACCCGCTCCTGGTTCGCGATCTCGCGCTCGGTGAGCACCGCCACCAGCTCCGGCGGGAAGATCACGTCCTGGACGTAGACGCCTCGGGTCTCGACGTCGTACTTGCTCAGGTAACCGGTGATGTATTGCTGCGCCCGCTCCTGCACGATGTCGCGGGTCTCGATGAACTGCACGGCCGGCAGCTGCTGCAGTGCGTTACGGAAGTAGTTGCCCACGGCCGACTGCAGCACCTCGTTGACCAGGTTCTGCATGGTGCCGACCATCGAGATCACCTTGGGCGCATTGGAATCAGGCACGTGGATCTGCACCTGGAGGTCGATGCCGAAGACGAATCCCTCCCGGGACTTGCCGTCGATCGGGCTCAGCGCCGCATCCAGATTGTGCGCGGTCGACGTCTCGTTGGCCCAGTTCAGCGTCAAGATCGAGGTCGGCACGATCTCGGCCGCGTAGAGCCGGGGGTTGATCGCGTACTTGCCGGTCCGCAGCGGCTCGTTCCAGATGCCGCGGTGACCGGGGCGAACGATCGAGCCGAACTTGAACTCCTCGCCGGACGTGTCCACCGTCGGCAGCCCGACGTAAGCCTTGACCACGGCCACCTCGCCCTGACGCACCACGAGCATCGGCACCAGCTCGACCCTGACCAGGAACGGGTTGAGCAGGTACGAGCCGTAGAGCAGCGGGTCGTGCTGCAGCCCGATCCGGCCGCCGTTCTCCAGGAACGCCTGGTAGTCCTGGTAGTTGTTGTGCAGCCCGTTCTTGCTCGACAGGATCGCCTCCATCTTCTCGGCGTCCGGCGCCTCTCTCGCTTCCAGCGCGGCGATGTCCTGGAACCCGCCGAGCCGGCTGGCGATGTCCCCGCCGTCGGGCGCGTAGCCCTCGAGAGTCGTCACGACGGCGACCACATCCTGGTCGGCCTGCGGTGCCACGAAGGTGACCTGCAGCTGGGCCGGCCCGATGCCGAAGCCCTCCAGCGCCGACGCCGCCTTGCGCGCGCCCCGGGAGATCGGGACGCCGTACACACGGCTCGCCGTGAGCACCAGGAACGCCAGCGGGTGCAGCGGGAGCAGCGACCCGGGCGGCAGGACCGGACGCTGGATACCCTTCTGGCCGCCCTCGCGCAGGAAGACGTCGAGATCGGTGAAGTTGGCGAACACCTCTTTGTACTCCGCGCTCTTGGCCCCGATCGGCAGCGGCGCCCCGAGCTGGGAGATCACCACACCGATCTCACCGGGCGACACCTGCACCCAGGGATGCTTCGTCACCGAGAACACCGGCCACAACTTGAACCGGAGCCCCGGCATGAGCAATCGGGCCTGATAACCGGCCTCGCCCTCGAAGGCGATCGCCTGATCGCCGCGCAGGCGCTGCCCCAACCGCTTGTTGACCAAGCCCACCTCAGCCGCCCCGATGAACCGGAGCGACGCAAAGGCGATCACCACCAACACGACGACAAGAATCAGCCCACCAATGGTGACTGAGGGTGAAAAGGGCACAACGGCCTCCCGCGACAGTGGGCGCCTGCAGGCGCCCGAGACAGTCATACACCTGCCGGAGCGCGCCTCGCGGGGACTCCGCGAGATCACTATGACGACGACGGCCGCGCGGGAAAATTGCCCACGTGGGATGTTCCGGACTCACGACCGTGCAATAAGGCGAGGCGGGATCAGCGCCTACGAGTCGAGCAGGTCCGCCCAGCCCGGGTACCGCGACCCGAGCTCCTCCGCATGCTCGAAGAACGCCGCCGCCACCGGGCTCAAACGTCGCCGCGTATCCCACGTCATCCCGAACTCCCGTGCCGCGTCGAGCGACCTGATCGGGATGTTCCGCACCCGCGGATCCTCCGACGTGTCCGTGGGCAGGATCGCGATGCCGAGCCCGACCGCCACGTAGTCGCGCACCGTCTGGGCGTCCTCGGCCTCCAGCAGGAACTTGGGCGAGAAGCCCGCGTCTGCGCACAGCCGGTCGGCCTGCTGGCGGGTCGCGTACCGCACGTTCAGTGCGAGGTAGCTCTCCTCCGCGGTGTCCGCGAGGTCGACGTCGTCCAGCCCGGCCAGCCGGTGGTGGATCGGCACGACGAGGCTCAGGGTCTGACTCCCGAGGCGGAGCCAGCCGAAGTGCGCGCCGGGCCGCGGGGCGAGCACCGCGAAGTCCAGGTGTCCGCCGTCGAGCTCGGCGAGCAGCTCGTCGCTCGCGCCCTCTCGGTGCGAGACGCGCACACCCGGCTCCTTGGCGTGAAAGGACGACACCAGCTCGCCGACGATCGTCGGGCCCAGCGACCGCAGCACCCCGACCCCCAGCACCCGGGGCTGCTGGACCCCGAGCAGCTCACCGGCCGCGCGCTCCAGAGCCGCGAGCGCCAGGGACGCTGCCTGCGCCAACGCGACGCCGTCGTCGGTCAGGGAGATCTCCCGGCCGGCCCGCTCGAACAGGGCGATGCCCAGGTCCCGCTCCCAGCGCACCATCGCGCGGCTGAGGGTCGGCTGGCTGACGTGGCTCCGGGCCGCGGCGCGCGTGACGTTCGGGTCGGCGCGCAGCGCAGCGAGCTGGACGAGCGCGGGCACCAGGTGCTCGATCGCCAGCCGCGGACGCGCGTCATCGGGCTCCGGCGAGGCTTCGGATTCATTCATTGGTGCATGGACGCTACCACCTATGCATTGGACCGCCCCGGGGCCGCGGGCAGATCTTGAGGGAGTTGCTCAACGCCCCACCCTCCCCAGAAAGGCACCCCCATGGTCCTCATGATTGCGGGCGCACTCCTGCCGGTCTTCTTTGTCATGGCCCTCGGCTACTTCGCCGGCAAGCGCCGCATCGTGGACAACTCGAACGTCACCAGCCTCAACCACCTGGTGATGTTCTTCGCGCTCCCGGTCGCGCTGTTCACCTCGATCGCCGCCACCGACCGGTCGGTCATCCTGGACAACTGGTGGCTCGCCGTCGTGCTGCTGATCGTGATGGTGGTGACCTACGCGGTCATCTACTGGCTCCAGATCAAGGCGTTCAAGCTGAGCCCCGCCGACGCCGCCGTGCAGAGCCTCACGACGGCGTTCCCCAACTACGCCTCGATCGGGCTGCCGCTCACCGGCGCCGTGTTCGGGCCGTCCGCCGCCCTCGCGGTGGCCGTCGCGATCGCCGTCGGCTCGGTGACGCTGTCACCGTTCACCCTCGCGCTGCTCGAGAACGCCCGGGCCCTCGAGCTTGGCGAGCGCGGCTCGACCGGCCGGCGGTTCCTCAAGGCGCTCGGCACCTCCGTGCGCAAGCCGATCTTCGTCGGCCCCATGATCGGCCTGGTCTGGTCCCTGGTCGGCATCCCGCTGCCCGAGATCGCGGCGACCACGCTCAAGGAGATCGGCGGCGTCGCCGCCGGCGTCGCCCTGTTCCTGACCGGCCTGATCCTGTCCGCCCAGGCGATCCGGGTGACCGGCAACGTCGTGCTGTCGACCCTGGTCAAGACCGTCGCCCAGCCGCTGCTCGGCCTGCTCGTCATCGTGCTGCTCGGCGTGCCCCAGCCGTTCGCCTCCCAGGCGCTGCTGCTGCTCGCCATCCCCGCCGGCTTCTTCGGCATCCTCTTCGGCGTCAGCTACAAGGTCCGACCGGCCGTCGCGGGATCGACCCTGGTGCTCACGTCCCTGGTGTCGATCCTGACTCTGTCCCTCGCGATCCTGCTGCTCGCGCCGTCCGCGTGACGACCATGACCCCCAAGGAGATCTCGTGATTCCCACGAACCCGACCGACCCGCGCTGGCACACCCGCCGGGACCGTAAGAAGGAGCGACTGGCGTCCGTCGGCCACCTCGCGAACGGGCTGGTGGTGGACACGGCCGACGTCGTCCCGCTGCTGGAAGCCGTGTTGCGCCCGGGGGACCGGGTGGCACTGGAGGGCAACAACCAGAAGCAGGCCGACTTCCTGTCCCGCTCGCTGGCCCAGGCGGACCCGGGCCGCGTGCACGACCTGCACCTGCTTATCTCGTCGATCTCCCGGCCCGAGCACCTCGACCTGTTCGAGAACGGCATCGCCTCGCTGGTCGACTTCGCGTTCGCCGGCGCCCAGTCGACCCGGGTCGCGACCCTGCTCGCCGAGGGCACCCTGAAGGTCGGCGCGATCCACACCTACCTCGAGCTGTACGCCCGGCTGTTCGTCGACCTGATCCCCGACGTCGCCCTGGTCGCCGCCGAGAAGGCGGACCGCAACGGCAACCTCTACACCGGCGCGAACACCGAGGACACCCCGACCATCGTGGAGGCCGCGGCGTTCCGCAGCGGCATCGTGATCGCCCAGGTCAACGAGCTCGTCGACAGCGTCGAGGACCTGCCGCGGGTGGACATCCCCGGTTCCTGGGTCGACTTCGTGATCCCCGCGGACCGCCCGTTCCAGGTCGAGCCGCTGTTCACCCGCGACCCGCGCAAGATCACCGACGTGCACGTGCTGCTGGCCATGCTCGCGATCCGCGGCGTCTACGAGCGCCACGAGGTGACCACGCTCAACCACGGGATCGGCTACGACACCGCCGCCATCGAGCTGCTGCTGCCCACGTACGGCGAGTCGCTGGGCCTGCGCGGCAAGATCGCCCGGAACTGGGCGCTGAACCCGCACCCGACGCTCATCCCGGCCATCGAGTCCGGCTGGGTGGACACCATCGCCTCCTTCGGCGGGGAGGTCGGGATGGACCGCTACGTCGCCGCCCGGTCCGACGTGTTCGCCACCGGGCACGACGGCTCGCTGCGCTCGAACCGGATGATCTCGCAGGTCGGCGGGCTGTACGCGACGGACATGTTCATCGGGTCGACGCTCCAGCTCGATCCGCTCGCCAACTCCTCCACGGTCACCGCCGGGCGCCTGTCCGGGTTCGGCGGTGCGCCGAACCTCGGAAACGACCCGCGCGGCCGCCGGCACTCGAGCCCCGCCTGGCTGAGTATGAACGAGGGCGAGGGCCAGCTCGGGATCCACCGGGGTCGCAAGCTCGTGGTCCAGATTGCCGAGACCTACGGCGCGGGCGCGACCCCGCACTACGTCGAGTCCCTGGACGCGGTCGACGTCGGGAAGAACGCCGGGATGCCGATCGCGCCGGTGATGATCTACGGCGACGACGTCACGCACGTGGTCAGCGAGGAGGGCGTCGCCTACCTGTACAAGGCGCGCGACCTGGAGGAGCGCCGCCAGGCGGTCACCGCGCTGGCCGGCTCCGGCCCGGTCGGGACACAGTCCACCCCGGCGCAGCGCGACCAGCTCCGCCGCGACGGCGTGCTCGCCCTCCCCCAGGACCTCGGTGTGCGCCGCTCCGACGCCAGCCGCTCGCTGCTCGCCGCGAAGAGCATCGAGGATCTGGTGACGTGGTCGGGCGGCCTGTACGACCCGCCCGCGAAGTTCCGGAGCTGGTGATGCGGGTGCTCAGCGAGGTCGCCCGCCCGACGGCGGTCCTGTCGCCCACCGTGCTCGGCGACCTTGCCGTCGAGGCCCTCGTCGCCGAGGCGACCCTGTCCCCCAAGCCCGGCCTGGTCGACCTGCGCGGCGCGGGTGCGCACGACGACATGGACGTGGAGACCCTGATCCGGTCCGCCGAGGCGCTGCGCGGCACGTTCGCCGAGCTCGCCGCGGCGGGCCGCGACCGGGACGCCGACCAGGAGCTGCGTGAAGAGCTCGCGGTGATCGGCCGCGCGGGCGAGCGTCGCATGCTCGCCGCGACCGGCGGGGTCAACACCCACCGCGGTGCGATCTGGGCGCTCGGGCTCGTCGTCGCCGCGGCCGCGCACTCGCCGTCGGGCACGCCCCAAATCCTGGCCCGCGCCGCCGCGATCGCCCGGCACGAGGACCGCTTCGCGCCACGCCCGACCACCCCCGGTTCACGGGTCCGCAACCGGTACCGCATCTCGGGCGCCGTCGGTGAGGCGCAGGCAGCCTTCCCGCACGCGAGCCTGGCGCTGACCGTCCTGCACGCCAGGCGCGCGGCCGGCGCCGGCGAGAGCGCCGCCCGGCTGGACGCGCTGCTGGCGGTCATGGCCTCCCTCGAGGACACCTGCCTGCTGAACCGCGGCGGACCCGCCGGTCTCGACGCGGCCCGACAGGGTGCCACCGCGGTGCTGCTCGCCGGCGGCGTCGAGACCGCCGACGGGTCGCGCGCCTTGGACGAGCTCGACACCCGGCTCACCGCCGACGGCCTGTCCCCCGGCGGCAGCGCCGACCTGCTCGCCCTCGCGCTCTTCCTCGACTCGGTCGAGTCCGGGTCCGCGCACTCCCCCCTCCACCACCTTCAGAAGGAGTCCTGATGCAGACGCTGAGCATCGGCTACCCGGCTACCGAACCACTCCCCCGACCGGTGCACGTCGGCGCCGTCGCCTCGGGCGACCTCGAGATCGTCATGACCGCCGCCGCGCCGGGCGCCACCGTCGCCACCGTGGCCCTGCGCACCAGCGTGGACGGCTTCGACACGGTCTGGCGCCGGGTGCTCGACCGCTTCTTCGCCGAGTCCGCGCTGATCGCCCGGTACGAGATCAACGACTTCGGCGCCACGCCGGGCATGGTCTCCCTGCGCCTCGCCCAGGCCCGCGAGGTCGCGTCCGACCCAGCCGAATTCGTCCTCGAGGGAGGTGCCCGATGACCCGCCCCACGGCCAACGCGTTCACCGAGCTGCGCGCCCGCGAGCGGGTCCGCGCAGTGCTCGACCCCGGGACCTTCCGCGAGATCCTCGACCCGTTCGCCGGCGTCGAGTCGCCCCACCTGGCCCTGCAGGGCATCGTCCCGCAGGCCGACGACGGCGCCGTCATCGGCCGCGGCACCATCGACGGGACCTCGGCCGTCGTCCTCGCGCTCGACGGCGGCTTCCAGGGCGGCGGCATCGGCGAGGTGTCCGGCGCCAAGCTCGCCGCGTCGCTCGAGCAGGCCGTCGAGGACAACCGCCGGGGCATCCCCACCCGCGCGGTGGTGCTGCTGGAGACCGGCGGCATCCGGCTGCAGGAGGCGAACCTCGGACTGCTGGCGATCGCCGAGATCCACTCCGCACTCGTCGAGCTGCGGACCTACGGTCCGGTCATCGGGATCGTCGCGGGCACCGTCGGCTGCTTCGGCGGCATGGGCATCGCCGCCGGCCTGACCAGCCACCTCGTGATGACCCGGGGCGGGCGGCTCGCGCTCAACGGACCCGAGGTGATCGAGACCGAGGCCGGCGTGGACGAGCTCGATTCCGCCGACCGCGCCGGCATCTGGGCGATGCTCGGCGGCGCCCAGCGCGTCGCCACGGCCCGGGCGGAGTTCCTGGTGGACGACGACGCCGCGGCGATCGCCGCCGTCGTGCGCCAGATCCACCGGGACGCGCCCGCCGAGACCCGACCGGTGCGCGCGGAGCGGGTCGAGGCCGGCCGCCGCGTGCTGGCCGCCCTCGACCCGACCACCCGGCCCACCCCCGAGCAGTTCCGCACCCTGAGCATCGAAGGTTCCCTGTGAGCAACGAGAGCGCACCCCCGTTCGGCACGGTCTGGTTCAAGGCCCTGGTCGAGACCACCTCGAGCACCCCGCAGCTGCCGGCCTCGCTGTGGGTCGGCGAGACGATCCTCGACGGCGGCGCACCCGCAACCCTGCTGTGCGTCGTGCCCGACCCCACCGCGCGATTCCCGCGGGCCCGGGCCGGCGAGGTCGGCCTCGAGGAGGGCTACGGCCTCGCCGCCGTCGTCGCCGAGATCGTGGCGGCCGACGCCGGCGCCGACCGCCGCCGGGCGATCATCACCGTGATCGACGTGCCCGGGCAGGCGTACGGGTATGTCGAGGAGCTGGTCGGGCTGCACCAGGCGCTGGCCGCGTCGACGAACGCGTACGCCGCGGCCCGGCTGGCGGGGCACCCCGTGATCAGCCTCGTCGTGGGCAAGGCGATCTCCGGCGCCTTCCTGGCGACGGGGCTGCAGGCGAACCGCATCGTCGCGCTCGACCACGACGGCATCGCGGTGCAGGTGATGTCCAAGGCGTCCTCGGCCCGCATCACGCGGCGGAGCATCGCCGAACTGGACGCGGTGGCCGAGAAGTTCCCCGCCACCGCGTACGACGGCGGCTCGTTCGCCAAGCTCGGCGCGCTGCACGAACTGGTGCCGGTCGAGTCCCCCGCGGAGCCGACGACTGTCGATGTTGCCCGGGCGCGGGCGGCAGTGTCGCGGGCGGTCGACGCGACGCGGGACGGGTCACGCGACCTGCGTTCGCGGCTCACGTCCGACGCCGCGCGCACCGGCCGGAGCGCGTCGACGCTCGTGCGGGAACGCGTTGCCGCGGACTGGAACGCCTGACGCGATGACTGTCGAGGCTCGCTCGCTCAGCGCGCACGACCTCGTCCGGGTGAGCTCGGGCGACGTCGTGCGCGGGTGCTCGGCGGATGCCAGCTGCGGGTGCGCAACCGATGCTGGGTGCGGATGCTCGGCCGATCTCGGGAGCGGGTGCTCCGACGTCGCTCGGCCGGAATGGGTCGACGCCGCCCTTGCGGCGGGCGGCGGCCCCTGGGCCGTCGTCCGCCGTGGCCCGGCGCCGTCGTCGTGGGTCCCCGTCGGGGTCCGCGGGCTCACCCGCGCGCAACGGTGGGCGGCACTGGTCCCGGCCGACCGGATCGTCGAGGTCGTCGCTCCCGAAGCTGTACCGAGAGCGCCCTCGGTCGACCGGATCGACCTTCGCCCTTTCCGCGCCGTCGCCGCCGTCGCCCGGATCCTCGACGCGGAGCTGCCGGGACGTTGGGGAATCTTGGGCAGCGTCGCATTCGAGCTCGTCACCGGAGTGGAGACAGCCCGGGACGAGAGCGACCTCGACCTCACTGTGCGCGCCGAGCAACCCCTTGATCACGTCACCTTCTCGGCGTTGTATCGGCGCCTCGTCGAGGCCGCCGGCGAGGTCCGAATCGATGTACAGGTCGAGACCTGGGCGGGGGCGTTCGCCCTCACCGAATGGCTCCGGCAGGGACCGGACCAGCAGGTCGCTCTCAAGACCACGACCGGGCCGCGGCTGGTCCTCGACCCCTGGAGCGCCCGATGACGATGACCGCCGTGCTCTTTCCCGGCCAGGGCGAGCAGCGGCCCGGCATGCTGCACGACCTGCCCGCCGAGGGTCGCGAGGTCCTGGACACCGCCCGCGGCGCACTGCCCGACGAGCCGCTGTCCCTCGACGCGGTGGACGCCCTGAACGACACCCGCGCCACCCAGTTGAGCCTCCTGCTCGCCGGCACCGCGTGGTACCGCGCCGCGGTCCGCCTGAACCTGCGAGCCGACTACCTGGCCGGACACTCCATCGGGCTGTGGACCGCAGCCGTCGCGGCAGAGTGCCTGTCGCTCGCCGACGCCGTCCGCCTCGTCGACCTCCGGGCCACCGCGATGCGAGCCGCGAGCCCGCCCGGATCGGGCATGCTCATCGTCCAGGGCCTCGCCGAGAGCGCCGTGGAGGCGGCCGCCGCCCAGGCCCGCGCCGAGGGCCGCCAGGTCTGGAGCAGCAACGTCAACTCGGCCACCCAGATCGCCGCCTCCGGCACCGAGGGCGGACTCGACCGCCTCGCCGACCTGGTCCGGGACGCTGGCGCCCAGGGCGTGGTGCGGCTGGACGTCCTGGTACCCGCGCACAGCCCCCTGATGGAACCGGCGGCCGACCGCGTCCGGGAAGCCGTTGCCGACATCACGATCAGCCGGCCTCGCATTCCCCTCGCGGGCAACGTGACCGGCCAGACGCTGTTCACCGCCGACGCGGTACGACGCGAGCTGTGGCGAGGAATCGCCCACCCCGTGCGCTGGCGCGATGCGACGAGCATCCTCGCGGAGCGCGAGGTCACGCGCTGGCTACAACTGCCGCCCGGCCACGCGCTCTCCCGTCTCGCCTCGGGGTGTCCCGAGGCGCGCACGGTGGCGATGGGCGAGATCGGGTTGGAGGAGTCGGTGCGGCGAATGATGCGCTAGGTGGCGTTCGTCAGCTAGGGCGGCGGTGCACGGCGAGGACCCGCGGCAACGAGTCGGGCAGGTGGCGGCTCAGTCTTCCCGTCCGAGGGATGCGCGGAGCCCGGCCACACCGCTCGGGGGAAGCTCGAAGCCCGCCAGATGACCGGGGTTGACCGCGAGGCCGTGGTCCGCCGGCATCATGCGGAGCAGCTCACGACCGGTGAGCGTCACCGCGTACGGAGCAATCTCCGCGACACTGGCAGCAAGCTCGAGCGAGGTGAACACCCCGAGTACGGTCGTTCCATCCCGGTCGAACAGCACCGGCTCAAAGCCCTCGAACCGCTCGCCGACCTCGGCCCCGCTCGGCAGGACAAGCGTCGCGGCGACCATGAGGCCGATGACGTCAGAGCCATCCGACTCCCCGCGCATCGCGCGACCGATCGCCTCGTCGAGTGCCATTGCAGAGTCCGTATCAGTCACTACATTCCCTTCGTCGTCGGTCGTCGTCGCGAAGTCCCGTCGCTTGGCATGGGGGTCAACGACCTATTGCGGCACGCGTGTACGCACGGCGTGACGCTCAATCTCCCGAGCGACCGTACCGTCGAGCACAACTCGGTTCATCCCAGGGCGTCGGGGAGCGCCTCGCGATGCACGACGACGAGTCGGGACACCGCACGGGTCAGCACCACGTAGAGCCGGTTCAGGCCGCGCGCCTCCTCCGCGACGATGCGGCCGGGCTCGACGGCGACCACATGGTCGAACTCCAGCCCCTTTGCCAGCGAGGCGGGCACGAGGACGATGCGCTCGGTCGCTGCGGCGTCGGCGTACGACCACGCGAGGCCCGCGCCGGTGAGGGCTCCGGCGGCCGACTCCGCGAGGGAGTCCGGCACGATGAGCCCGACCGACCCTTCGGCGTCGAGCGCGGCGCGGCACTCGTCGACGCAGGCGGCCCCGAGGTCCTCGACCCGCCGGACGTGCAACGAGCCGTCGCTGCGCAGCGAGGTCGCGACGGGCACGTCGAGATCCAGCGACGGAACCAACTGGTTCGCGAACGCCATCACGACCTGGGGCACCCGGAACCCGGTCGTGAGCGGCACGACGGCGGCGTCGGGCTTGCCCAGGTGCGCCATCGTGTCGCGCCAGCTCCGGGTCGCCCAGGGGGTCGTGCCCTGGGCAAGGTCACCGAGGATGGTCAGCGAGCCGTGGGTGTTGCGGCGCGCCAGGGCCCGGCACTGCATCGGAGAAAGGTCCTGAGCCTCGTCGACGATGACGTGACCGTAGGTCCGTTGGCGTTCGATCAGCCCGGCTGCCTCCTCGAGGAGGACGGCGTCGGCCGCGCTCCAGCGGGCTGCCCGGTGCGACGACGCGGGCCGCGCCCACCTGAGGAGATCCTGCTCCTCGGCGCTGAGGATCCCCTCGGCCCCCGCGGCGAGGGTCGAGGAGTCCGCGAGGATCCCGAAGAGCAGCTGCTCCGGGGTCACGGCGGGCCACACCACGTCGAGGAAGGCGCTGACCGGGCGCCCCCGAGCCGTCGTGCGGAACCACGACTCGGACGGGACGTCACGCTTCAGCTCGACCTCACGGCGAAGGTGCGCAGTGACGCGCGCGCGCAGCCGCTCGCGGCCGGCGCCATAGGTGGTGGCCGCGGACAGCACCTCCGCCACGATCTCGTCCAGGGTGCTCGCATCAACGGTGTACCGGTAGGAGCCGTGGGACACCGTGACCGGTTCGCGCGCGGCCGCGACCCGTGACCACAGCGCCCGGCGCAGGACGCTCGCCATGCGCACGTCGTGCTTGAGTTCCGCGACCCCCGCTTCGTCGGGGCCCCGCAGCGCAGCGGGATAGAGCTCGTCGATGCTCACCTGCTCGGCGTCGATCTCACCGAGCGCCGGCAGGACGCCGCTGATGTAGGCGATGAGGGTCTTGTTCGGCCCGACGATCAGGACCCCGCTGTGCGCGAGCCGCTGCCGGTGCGTATAGAACAGGAAGGCGGCGCGGTGCAGCCCGACGGCCGTTTTGCCGGTGCCCGGCCCTCCTTGGATGCACAGCGAGACCGAGAGCTGCGCGCGCACCAGGTCGTCCTGCTCCGGCTGGATCGTGGCGACGATGTCGCGCATGGGTCCCACGCGGGGTCGCTCGATCTCGGCGGTGAGGATCCCGCTCGGCGCGCCGACCTCAGCGGCGCGGTCCAGGTGCTCGTCCTCGAGGCTCGTGAGCTGCCCGCCCGCCGATCCGAACCGCCGCCGGGTCAGGACCCCGAGCGACTCTCGGACGCTGGCCTGGTAGAAGGACTTCGAGACCGGTGCCCGCCAGTCCAGGACGAGGGGGTCGCTGTCCTCGTCAGTGACGTGACGGCGGCCGATGTAGTGCCGCGTGGCGTCGCCGGCGGGGGTCCGCGCGAGGTCGAGCCGCCCGAAGAACAGCGGGCTGGACGGGATGTCGGACAGCGCCGCGACGCGTTGCGCGAGCGCGGCCTTGAGGCGCTCGGCGCCGTACGCGTCCCCGCCCACGCCGACCTCGAGGAGATGCTCGGCCCGTTCGCGCATGCCGCGCAGGGACGTGCGGGCGGCGAACAGGTAGGTCCGCTCGGCGACGAGCTCGTCAGAGAAGGGGGCGGGTTCAGCGACGGCGGGCGCCGGTCTGGGTTGGGTCGACGGCGAATTCACGGAAGGTAACGTACCCCGGTTCGCGCGCGCTACCTGTAGTGGGTGGTGAACGGCCGGACCAGTTCAATCTCGAGCCGATCCTCCCCTTTCCTTGATCCGTCCGAGCTCCGGTGGCTCCCCGACCTCCAGCGGCTCGACCGCTCGCATCGCCGGCCAGCTCGCGCCACTGGACCGTGAAGTTCCATCCCAGCGTGATCAAGGCGTCTCCGAAGGCCTCACGCTCGCTTAGCCGTTTGGCCTAGTCGACCTCGAACAACGAGATGTCGGTTCGTCTTCCGCTCCGGAAGGTCGGAATCATGTCGTCGATGGTGATCGCCGAGATCGCGAAAAGCACGGAGCCATCTCGTCCAATCAGAATCTTTCCGCCTCCACGCGCGGGCCGCCAATAGAAGAACGCGTCGATCTCCGGGATCTCCCGAGAGTACTCGAACGCCTCCTCTACGGGGTAGCGCAGGAGCCTGCTGGCGAGCTCAGCACCCTCGCGGCGACTGTTGATATTCATCCGTTTGCCTTTCTGATTGCCGCATCCCAGCGAATCGCCCCGAACGACGGAGGCCATTCGATGATCTGCCCCGTCTGACCATCGACGGCAACGACGCGGTTCCCGTCGAAGTAAGCGTTGAACCAGTGCCCATCATCGCCGGCGCGGTCGATCCCGACCACAGCGTGCGATCCGGGTCCACCAGAGCGCAATTCGTCGGCAATCGCCTCGGGCGTCATCTCGACCTGCGGAATACCCGTGGCCGCCTCCATTTCCGGGATCGTGTACGTTCCGACACCGGCCTCGGTGCTCGGTTCGCCCTTTAGTCCGCTGTGAACAGAATCTGCGCATCTACCTCAGTTGACTGAGTATGGGCTGTACGGGCACTGCCCAAAAGTTAAGGCGTTTCGTCCGTTTTAGATAGATTCGTTTCCGTGATCGTGATGGTGTAAATGACGTTTCAGGTGCGTTGGCTGAGGCGGTCTTGAGCGGTGCGGGGGCTGGTTCGGGCGCGGCCGGTGCGGTTGCGGGGCGCGGCGAGGATCGCGGCGGTGAGGTCTTGTTCCGTGCCGTGGTGCCCGCATCCTGGGCAGGGTGGGGTGAGGTGGTCGCGGGTGGCGTGCAGGACGGCGGTGAGGGAGATCTCGTCGGGGTCCACACCGAGGTCGACGGACGCGATGATCGCTTGGTCGACCAGGGCGTTGTCGACGGTGAGCAGGCCCCAGATTTCCTGTTCGGCCAGGTCAGGGGCTTGCCCGCGCAGGCGGCGGCCGGATCCGCGCGGGGTGGACTTGATCGCCTTGTAGGCCAGTTCGACCTGCCAGCGCTCGGCGTAGGCGGACGCGACCTCCTTGGCGGGGTACGTGTGGTGGTCCAGGAGCGTGGTCAGGACCCGGAACCGGGTGGTTCGCGATCGCCCTGCTTCGTCGGTCGTGGTGACGGTGAACTCGACCAGGCGGGCGGTGATGTCGGCCAGGCGGGTGGCCTTCTTCTCGCCGCTGGCTTTGCGGCGTGCGGTGAGC
>NZ_DATCNW010000146.1:0-2583 GCF_036565025.1 Pengzhenrongella sp. | reverse complement strand
CCGAGCGACTCGATCTCGTCCATCTCGCCGTCGCCGAGGAAGGCCCACACGTGCGAGGTCGACGTGTCGGCGAGCCCACGGGCGTGCAGGTAGCGGTTGAACCGCGCCTGGTAGATGGCGCCGATCGGGCCCAGGCCCATCGACACGGTCGGGAACTCCCAGAACTCCGGCATGAGCCGCGGGTGCGGGTAGGACGACAGGCCGTAGGGGGCGTGCGACTTCTCCTGACGGAAGCCGTCGAGGTGCCGCTCGGTGAGGCGACCCTCGAGGTAGGCGCGAGCGTAGATGCCCGGCGCGGCGTGCCCCTGGAAGTAGATCTGGTCGCCCGTTCCGCTGGCGAGGTCCTTGCCGCGGAAGAAGTGGTTGTAGCCGACCTCGTACAGCGACGCCGCGCTCGCGTAGGTGGCGATGTGCCCGCCGACGCCGACCGTCATGTTCGCGCGCGTCACCATGATCGCGGCGTTCCAGCGGATGTAGGCGCGGATGCGGCGCTCGATGTCCTCATCGCCCGGGAACCACGGCTCGCGCTCGGGCGGGATCGTGTTGATGTAGTCGGTGCTGCGCAGTGCGGGCACGCCGACCTGGCGTTCGCGGGCGCGCTCGAGCAGCTTGAGGATGAGGAACCGCGCCCGTTGGCGACCGTCGGAGTCGACGGCCGCGTCGAACGACTCAATCCACTCCCGTGTCTCTTCGGGGTCGATGTCCGGCAGCTGGCTGGGCAGCCCGTCAGTGATGATGTTGAATCGGTCTCGGGTCACGCCCTCCAGTGTCCACCAACCCCGAGCCGCTAGGGTCACCAGGAGAGTTACCGCGAGGTAATGCTGGATTGCCTCAGCCAATCGAAGCCTCAGGAGGATGTCGCCGTGAGCACGACCCCACCGTCCGGGAACGGACCGGGTGTTGCAGAGCGGATGGGCCTCAAGCCCTCGATGATCGTGATGGAGATCGGCTACGACGACGACGTCGATGACGACCTGCGTGGCCTGATCGAGGACTGCACGGGCGGAGACCTCGTCACCGAGGACTCCGACGAGGTCGTCGATGTCGTGCTGGTCTGGTACCGGGAGGACGACGGTGATCTCGGCGACCTGCTGGTCGACGCAATCGGGCCGCTCGCCGACGACGGGTTCATCTGGCTGCTGACGCCCAAGCGGGGGCGGGCCGCCTACGTCGAGCCGTCCGACATTGCCGAAGCGGCGTCGGTCGCGGGACTGTCGCAGACCTCGATCACCACCGCGGGAACGGAGTGGTCTGCCGCCCGGCTCGCTGGGCGCAAGTCGAGCGGAGCGAAGCGATGATCGAGGTCGGCGACGAGGCTCCGGACTTCACGCTGCGCGATCAGAACAACGAGGAGGTCACCCTCTCGGCGTTCCGCGGGTCGCGTGCGCTGCTGGTGATCTTCTACCCGCTCGCCTTCACCGGCATCTGCACCGGCGAGCTGTGCGCGGTGCGCGACGACCTGCCGGCGTACCAGAACGACGAGGTACAGGTCGTGTCGATCAGCGTCGACTCGGCCTACTCGCAGAAGGTATTCAGCGAGCGTGAGGGCTTTGAGTTCCCGCTGCTGTCGGACTTCTGGCCGCACGGCGCGGTCGCCCAGAGCTACGGCGTCTTCAACGAGGTCACGGGGTTCGCCAACCGCGGCACGTTCCTCGTCGACAAGGACGGCATCGTCCGCTTCGCCGAGATGAACAAGGCGGGCGAGGGCCGCGACGCCCAGGACTGGCGCGACGCGATCGCCAAGTTGTAGCTGCCGGAGCGCCGGTTTCGTCCACTCCCATCCTCGGTGATCAACAGCAGTTGGTGGTCGCTATAGCGACCGTTCGGCGCTGTTGATCATGGTGGGCCGGTGGGCGCGCACCAGGGCGTCGATCGCGGGACGGTCCGTGCCCTCGACGGGCCGGTGCACCGCCTCCGCGCGGTCGATCACCAGGCCGGCGCCGGACAGATCTGCTACGACGTCCGCCGCGGTGAACAGGACCGTCGCATCCTGGGGTCCGCCGACGCCGTCCGCGATGTTCGTCGAATCATGGCCGATGACGAGCAGCGTGCCGCCGCGAGCCAGTGCGTCCGCGGCACCCGTCAGCGTCGCTCTCCACTCGGCCGGCGCGAGGTGCAGGTAACACAGGAGCGTGAGGTCGACCGGCTCGTCTGGCCGGTAGGTCGTCGCGTCGCCGTGCACCCAGGTGACGCGGGGTGCGGCGGGCTCCTGGCGTGATTCCAGGGTGCGGGCCTTCTCGAGGGCGACGGCGGAGAATTCGACCGCGCTCACCCGCCAGCCGCGGGCAGCCAGCCAGAGTGCGTTGCGGCCCTCGCCGCAGGCCAGGTCCAGGGCTCGTCCCGGCGGCAGGTCGGCGAGTTCGCGCGCAACCCAACGGTTGGGGTGCGTCCCCCACACCAGCTCGGCCGAGCGGTAGCGCTCGTCCCATTGCTCGGCTCTCATCGACCCACCGCGCGGCCGTATCGGTCGGTAAGCTTGGCCGCGCGGTCCTGCTCAGGTGTGCGTGGCGTCTGTTCGACTGCCGGGCCCCGAGTCTCGTCGAAGTCGCGTTCGTCCGGACGGCGCGTCTCGGCGCGCACCAT
>NZ_DATCNW010000145.1:0-8056 GCF_036565025.1 Pengzhenrongella sp. | reverse complement strand
CGCGCACTCCCAACGGACCTGCCCGGCTTCGCTCGCCGTGGCCTGGTCGACGTTCCTCGCCGCTGGGAATTGGCTCCTGCATGACCAGCAGGGCATGCCTGCAGAGCAGTGAGCTGGGCGACCAGACGGGAGATGTCGCTGTGGGAGTCCCGGCCGCCGGCGGGCGCAACCAGCTGCGGGAGGTACGTCAGTACCTGCCGGGCGCGGACGAGGAGCACCGGGTCGGGTGTGCGGTCGCGGTACGCGATCATGCTGACGGCAGGGTTGATGTAGGGACTCGGGGGCTCGAGATCGGTCCTGGTGCCGCGGAGCCAGGCGTCGTGGACGTCGTGTGTGCGTCGGACGTGGGCGGCCCTGTTGATGATCGACCTGGTGATCGACTGGACGCGCTCCATCCCGTCCCGGGCGCTGTTGGTCTCGTTCTGGTCGTGCACGTCGATCAGTGCGGCGAGAGCGGCGCGGCCGGCGAACGCGGAGACGTGCAGGTTGGTGCGTGCGACGGAGGCGGCGAGGCGTGACCACAGCATCGCGGTGAGGACCTGGTCGACCAGCTCGCCTTCGTTCGCGCTCATCGTGATCCTTCTTGGGTGGTGGTGAGCGTCAGGGCGCGGATCTGATCGGGTCGGTAGCCGGTCCAGTGACCGGTTGAGGTGACGACCACGGGGAGCGCCAGGGCGTCGAGCTCGCGCAGAGTGTCGAGGACCTCGGGGTGATCGTCGACGTCGACCACGAGGTGGGGGACGCGGGCCTGAGCCAGCGCTCTCTTCGTCGCGGTGCACTGAACGCATCCCGGACGTGTGTAGACGGTGACCTCGTGGCTCATGGGTCCTCCCAAACGTGGTGGTGTGGCCGGTTGCCCCGACCGTTTTTTCGTCCCTCCTGGCGCTTTGAGATAACGACCGATTGAGCGTCGTTGTAGGCACCCGCAGGGCGCGGCCGTAGGCCGTGAGTCGGGTTGCCCCGGCGTGGTGGGGAATTGTGACGGGATTAGTGAGCGCAGCGAACGCCGTCGCAATTCCCCACCACGCCGGGGTCGAAGCGCAGCGGAGCCCGCCTTGCCGAGACGTCGCGCGGTCATTATTGATAGCCAGGAGGAGAGAAAGGAGAACGCTTTAGCAGTCGGCGGTCGCGCAGCGAACGACGTCCGGCACTCCGCGGCGCTCCGTCGCCGCGGAGCATCCGCTCTAGAGCAGTAGGCGACCTGGCTCGTAGCGATCCGCTCCGATGGATCGGGGCGGGACCTGCGCGAGCAGCCACGCCTTCTGCTGACCGATGCCGAGGTGCTTCATCGGCTCGTCGACGCCGGCGCACCAGTCAGCTCTACGGCTCAGGAATGCCAGGACACCTCGGTAGTGCTGGCCGGCTAGGAGCGTCAGGTGCAATTTCTCGCCGTCGCTCAGGCGTTTCTCGTGCAGCTTGAGCAGTCGTGCAATGACGCCGTCCGTCCAGGCGTGGATCGGTGGTCCGGTCTTCGTGTTGCCGAGGACGACGTTGTACGGCTCGATTACTTCCCCCGGCGACACGAGGCCGTGCTTTGCAGACAACACGCCCCAGCTGTCAAACGTCTCGGCGTAGGTCCGGGCCTTCGCGAACAAGTCCCCCGTGTAGAGGTCTTGTGCGGGCGACCGCTCGGCGCGCTTGCCCTTGGTGCACGCGACCAGGGCGACGCGGTGGACGGTCAACGTCTGGCTCATTGGTTCTTCCCTCTCTCGTGCGTTGGCCTGTTAGGCGCGACCGGTGGTGGGCGCCCGGCCGTGCGGGGTCAGCGGCGTGCGGGAACTTCCTCGATCACGTCCCCGAAGATGGTGACGCGGACCTCGTTGCCCTTGATGCGCAGCGGGGCGCCGGACTTGAACGAGATGACCTGCCGGGCGCCGGTGTCCTCGCCGAGGTAGCCGCGCAGGAAATACTCGGCGCCGTTCGGGCCGATGAGGTGGGTGTCCACGGTGCTGCGGACCTGGCCTCGGCGGTCGCGGTACGTCATGGCGAGAGCCTGCACGGTGAACGTGCGGCCCGCGAGGACGACGGGCGCCTCGGTGGTGGTCTTGATGCTCACGGTGTTGCTCCTGGTCGAGGGTCGTGCACGAGGTCGAGACGAACTACCGGGCGCCCGTGGTGGGCGCCCGGCAGGAGATCAGACTCCGGTGCGCTGGGGGGCGCTCCACGCGGCCTGGTGGGACACGGCGCGGGCGTCGTCGTGGGTCCTCATCGCGCGGTACCTGGCGGTGCGCGCTGCGGTGAACGCCTCACGGGTGGCCGGGGTGTTGTCGGCGCGGCGGGCGGTGCGGGCGTCGTCGGTGGCGGTGCACGCGGCCGCGAACACGATGGCGGCAGCAGCGGTCACGGCCTCCAACTCGGCGAGCGCGGCGGCCTGTTCGGCAGTCCAACCGGCGACCTCGGCGGCGACCTCGGCGGCGAGGTAGCGGGCGTCGGACTCGGGGTCGGGCATGTCCGTAAGGGCAGCGATCGCGTCGTCGTCCAGCGCGGCGCGCCCCTTCGTGATCCACGGGGACATGACATCGATCGTCTCGGCGGTGGCATTGCAGAGGCAAGTCGCGGTGCCGTCCGCGAGGTAGTCGTCACCGGTGACGATCGGGTCAGACTCGGATGCGTAGGTGGCGCGGGTGTCGGCGTCCCAGTCGGCAATGTTCTCCACGGCGTTGCCGATGGCGTGCGCCCGGCAGGCGAGAGAGTGTGTCGTCGACCCTGTGGCCTCGGTGGTGGTTCCTGCGCTCATTGTTCGATCCCTTGTTCGTGTACCTTGCTGGTACCTCAACTATACCTTTTTTAATCGGCATGGTCAAGTTTTGAGTTTCTGCCCTCATCTTTATTCGGAGTTTCGGCTGAGCGTTGACCGATGGGCCACTCTCGTCTTTCCAGCCTTTGGCGACCGACACATGCGTGACCCCTCCTGCCGCTTGCGCGAATCAGGAGGGGTCAGTGACGTGGCGTGCTGTTACTGCGGAAGCGGAATGCCGAGCAGCATGCGGACGGTGTCGATATGGATGCCTTCGGCGTGAAGGATCTCGTAGTTGATGTACGCCTCGTAGTCCGTGCTGCCGTCCTCTTCGACGTCGTGTCGGATGGAGTCGGCGACCTCGCGTGCGGCGTCGCGCTTCTCGCGAGCGAGGGTGAGGATGGCGGCCTTGATCCCACTGTGAGGCTCCCAGTCGGCCTCAGCTGTGGCGTCGTTGACGTGGCGCATGTCCACCTCGGGGTCACCGGCCTCGATGGCGATGCTCACGGCGTCGGCCGCGAGAGTGTCTGTGTCGATGACGTCATACATCCGCCCAGCGGGAACGTCGAGGGCGCCGAACGTTGGAGCCGGGGTGCCCATCAGGCATCCGCTCGGGAGAGCACCATGTCGTCGTTCTCATTCTCGTCAACGTGCTTCACATCGCCCTCAGCGAACCACCACGACTTGATGCAGCCGCCGCCCGCGCGGATGGAACGCTCCTGAATGTCCGGGAACAACCCGTCACCGAAACCGATTGCGTCGTGGATCATCCGCGCTGCCACCTCGCGGTTCGGCGCGGTGACGTCAAAGACGACGACGATCATGTGCTCGTCCATCATTCAATCCTTTGCTTGTTTACCTTGCTGATACCAAAATGGGTGGGGGAACAGCCGCGGGGAAATTGGGCCAACACCCTGCGTGTGAAGTGCGGTTGGCGGGGGTTGGCCTGGTCGGGCGCCCGCGATGGCAGGCACCCGACCAGCGGATTCAGGCGCGGGCGCGCTGCGCGGCGAGCCGCTCGGTGAGGTTTGGGGAGTGGCTCGTGGGGCGGCGGGGCCGAGCGGCGGGAATCGGCACGACCTGCGACTGGTCCCCGTGGTCGGTGTGCCCGCTGACCACGTACCAGTCATCGAGCACGTACCCCTGGACCAACAGCGGGGCGACATCGGCGAGGTGCCGGGCGAACGAGTCTGTGACCAGTCGATCCCAACGGCGCACCCGGTGCTGCCCGTTCTCCCGCACCTTGCGGCCGGGCCGGCCTTCCAACACGAGACCCACGTGCACCTGCCCGTCCTCCTGCACACCCTCACCCCACACTGACCACGAATCCACCGACCGCTCCCCGGCGACGAACTCCGAGACGTACACGGCCGTGAACGGGATGTCCCCGGTTTCGTTGTACTCAAACCCGCCCGCGAGGGTCATGCTCAGGCGGCGGTGCGCCTCCGTGGTGGCGGCCGTCACTGCGTGCCACACAGAGCGCGGGTGGAGCAGGCGGTCGGTGTCGAGCGGGACGATGCCGAGGTGTTGAACCAGCACGAGGACTCCTTTAATCGTGGCGTTTCTCTTGCGTTCCTTGCGATACCTCAACTATACCTTTTTAACTAGACATGGTCAAGTTGTCGGGACGCGGGCGGAGTCGCTTCGCCTGCCATTTTTCGCCGATTGTTCGGGGCCTCGGAAGGCTTGCCATCAAGGCAATTCGATAAACGCTCGGGGCGGGCGTCCTGGGTCTGATTCATGGTTCGTGCGGTGGTGTCTGGCTTGGATCGCCTCGGCGGTGTCGTCGGGGCAATCCAATTCGTTCTTCGTCCGTCGCCCGGCCGCCGGCCCCTGAGCACCGCCAAGAGCCGCGGCCCGCGTCAACGACCCTTGTAGCTAGTCCAGTTGCGCCCGACTCTCCGTGGGGCTCGACGTCGTCCGGGTTCTCGAGCTCGCAACCATCCGCGCCTCGCGGCCCCGCGCCCCCGACCCCTGGCGTGGGGTCGGGGGCGGCGTGCTCATTCCTGGGCGTCGTTGGCGCCTTGCGCTTCCTCCCCCGCGACCTCGGCCCCCGAGATCGCGTCGTCGTCGTAGTCGTCGTCCTGGCCTCCGTCGGCGGCGGTGTCGGGGGTGCTGGTGTTGTTGCGTCCTTCGTGGCTGTCGAGGGTGGATTGCTCGACCTCGGAGAGGTTGTAGCCCCATGAGGCGAGCGCGCGGAGGTAGCGGGCGATGTTCTCGTCCGGGTTGCGCCAGGTGTGTGTCCCGGTGCGGGCCTCGATCGCGGCCAGGACAATGACGAGGCCGATCAGTTGGGCGCGGGAGGGGTTGGCTGCGTCGATCGCGTTGGTGATCGTGGACTGGCTACCCGTGAAGCCGCCGTATCCGCCACGCGGGGCTGCGTCGAGGCCGAGCGCGGTCCGCGCGAGGGTGTGGCCGTTCTGCGCGGCGTGGCTGAGGTCGGTGTTGCATTCGGTCACGGCGTACGCGAGCAGGGCGGCCGCGTCCTTCGGCGCCGTCTTGCGGGCGGCGAAGGTCCGCAGCCACGCTCGGCGGACCTTCTCGGCCGATCTCCAGTTCCTATTTCCCTGGATGACGTCGCGGCGGTCGGCCTTCTGCTCCTCGGTCATGGGTCCGGTAGCAATCCCTGAGCCGCCGCTGGCGTACGAGGTGTGCGTGCTGGGGTGTCCGTGGGCCTTCGGGTCAAGGCAGAGGTCCACGGCGTGCGGAGTGCCGTAGCCGCGTGAGATGAACGCTGCTCGGCCGGGGCACGTCGCGTGAGCCTCGGCGGTGATGCCGTACTCACCCGCCGCGCCGCGGAGGCTGTGCAGAGGGGTGGCCTGATCCTCCGAGCTGGGCCGGTCGACCACGACCACGCCGACGGTGGCAAGTTCGGCAGTCAGGGCGTCTACGGCGACCTGGGCGTCGCGGTCGTCGCGGTGGCGCTGCGCGCGGTGGGCGAACTGCTCGGGCTCCTCCAGGGCGTACGCGGTTAGGTCATCGACGATGGCCGAGTCGTCGAACTCAGCGATCACCGCAGCCAAGTCGAGGGGGATGTTGTGCTTGGCCAGGGCTGCCGCCGCGAGAGGGGAAGCGGCCACGGTCAGGGCGTCGTTCACGGTCACACGCGTGTGGTGCGAGCGCTTGGCGATCTGAGAGGCGGAGACACCGAGCAGCGTCAGCTGTTGGAAGGCGCTCGCCCGGTCGTGACCTGTGAGCGCGCGGCGGGCGTCGTTCTCGTCCATCTGCTCGAAGATCCTCTCCGCCTCGCCCGGCGCGGCTGCCTCGGTGATGTAGACGGGGACGGTGGCCTGGTCGGTCTCGATCGCCGCGAGGGTGCGGCGCTGCCCTGCGCGCAAGACGAGGCTTCCCTCAGCGTCACGAATGGCCTTAACCGGCGTACGGACGCCGTGGGTACGGATGCTGTCGAGGAAATCGACGTCGAGGTCGGCGACCGTGCGGACATTCGTCTCGATGATGAGCGCGCGCGGGTCAACGTGGGCGAACTCGACGCCAGCGGCGACCGTCGCGGTGGGAGTGGTCTGGGTGGCGGCGCTCATTGCTCTTGGTCCCTTGTTCGTGTTCCTTGCTGATACCTCAACTATACCTTTTGTAGTCGTCATGGTCAAGTTAGACGGAGGTTTGATGGGCGTTTCTCGCGGACCTCTGACAGGCGATTAAAGTCCTGTTTTGAGTGTGGTCCGGGCGCGCTTGTTGCTTTTTCGCTGCCTACTTTGACTGGCCGGTGATGACCCCCTCTTTTGGGGCATCACCGGCAGGGTCGAGGTAGCGCGACGTGCAGAGGCTCGCTGCCAACGCGCCCCCGCCGGCGCGGGCGCTCTCAGCTGGTGGCTCTTGGTGCGGAGCACCGTCCCCGGCCATCTGCCCGGCGCCGGTGGGGGCGGGTTGGCGGTGAGGGGCACGTGGTGCTACCGGCCAGGTGAGAGCGCTATGTCGGGCTATCTACGGGGCTAGCCGCACGGCGCGCAGCGCCCAGCTGGCAACGTGGTTGCTCTGACCCCGCTCACCCTCCGCTCGAGGTGAGTCGAGCAGGCAGGAGCCCCCCGGGCGACTTCCTGCGAGCAGTGCGGCGGGCGGCAGGCGCGACGTCGCGTAGATGCTCGTCGGCGTTGAAGCCTTGGCTCTTGGTATTCATTGGCACGTTCTTTGTAAACGCCGGACGCCCTCCTCGCGTCAAAAGCAAGGGGGGGCGTCCGGTAGAGCTGCGCGGTATTGAGTTCAAGCGGCGGCGTTCAGGACTCCTCGGGGTCCACGAGCTGCTCGCCCTGGGTCGACGTCGCTGCGCCGTTGTTGAGGGCCGACACAGCGTGGGGGTGGCGGCCGTCGGGCGCCTGGTCTGCGGCGGCCGCGGTGATCTCGGCCTTGAGCCAGGTGTCGATCGTCATGCGGGTGATGCCGGAGCGGTCGGCGAGGTCGCGCTTCGTCATGATGCGTGCGCCGTGCACGCCGCAGACTGCGATGCGGACCAGAGCGTGGTGCGCGGCGTCCTCCTTGGTGGGTCGGCCTTCGCGGGGCTTGCCACGGGCTGCGAGCTCGTCCAGGAGCCGGGCGCCGTGGGTGGCGTACCAGGCCCGCGCCAGGGCCGGCTGGGCGACGTCCTCGTGCTCGAGCACGTACTCGACCAGGCGCCCGGTCGCGGGGACCAGCTGCGCGCCGACGTTGTGGCGCAGCCAGGCCGAGACGAGCCGGGCGGGCCTGGCGTAGCCCGGGTCGTCGGGCATGGCCTTGTAGGTCGTGAACAGGTCGAGGGCACCCTGCATCCGGACGTCCCATTCCCACGAGCTGATCGCGGGGCCGACCTTGGACAGGGCCACGGTCCAGTCCTCGACGTCGCCCTGGTCGACCCGGTCGGCTGCCCGCTGCCGCAGGACGTGCGCCGCGCCCTGGTCGACCCGGTCGGCTGCCTGCAGCCGCAGGAGGTGCGCCGCGATCTGGTCGATGTGGTCGGCTGCCCGCAGCCGCAGGACGTGCGCCGCGATCTGGCCGGCGGAGGCGGTGCGACGGGCGGCCACGTATCCGGTGCGGAACCGGGCTTGGCCGGCCTCGGCGACGGCCCATGCCTCGGCGTCATCGACGGACGACGCGGCAGCGCTCGAGGCCAGCTTCACCAGGTCCAGGATCGGGCCCGCCCACTCCCCCGGCAGGTTCTCGGTCGCTCGGGTCGTCATCATCGGTGTGGTGCTCCTCGTCGTGCTCGGGCTTCCCCGCGTCACGGCTGGTAGGCCGCGCGGGTCGGCCGCGGTGCAGGGGCGGACCGGCTGGTCCGCCCCTGGTGGGTGTTGGTCAAGGTGAGCGGCCCGCGGGCCGCGCTCTGCTCAG
>NZ_DATCNW010000144.1:0-6328 GCF_036565025.1 Pengzhenrongella sp. | reverse complement strand
CCTAACGTCCGAGCGCTGACGTCCTATAGGACGTCAGCGCTCGGACGTTAGGGGTGAATCCGGTGCTGCGGTGGTGCGGTGGTGCCGGGTGATGGGTCAGGCGGTGGCGACCAGGGCTACCGCCTCGCGGGCGATCTCCAGCTCTTCGTTGGTCGGGACGACGTAGACAGTGACCTCCGAGGCGTCGCTCGAGATCCGGCGGGCGTCGTCGCTGCGGACGGCGTTGAGCTCGGGGTCGATCTCGATGCCGAGGCGTTCGAGGCCGGCGAGAGCGTTCAGCCGGGTCTCGGCGTCCTTCTCGCCGATCCCGGCCGTGAACGCGATCGCGTCCACCCGTCCGAGCTGGGCGTAGTAGTTCCCGACGTAGCCCTTGAGCCGGTGGTAGTAGACCTCGAGCGCGGTGCGGGCGTTCTCGTCGCCCGCCTCGACGGCCGCGTGCACGTCGCGCATGTCCGAGGACCCGGTCAGGCCGAACATGCCGGACCTACGGTTGAGCAGCACGTCGAGATCGTCCAGGCTCATCCCCGCGACCCGGCCCAGGTGGATCAGGATCGCCGGGTCGAGGTCGCCGGACCGGGTCCCCATGACCAGGCCCTCGAGCGGGGTGAGCCCCATCGAGGTCTCGACCGAGATCCCGCCGCGCACGGCGGTGATCGATGCACCGTTGCCGAGGTGCAGCACGATGACGTTGACCTCGCTGGGGTCCTTGCCCAGCAGTTCGGCCGTGGCCGCCGCGACGAACTTGTGCGACGTGCCGTGCGCGCCGTACCGGCGGATCTCGTACTTGGCCGCGACCTCGCGGTCGATCGCGTACGTGGCTGCGGCGTCGGGCAGCGTGGTGTGGAACGAGGTGTCGAAGACGGCGACGTGCGGCACGGTCGGGAAGGCGTGCCGGGCCGCGCGGATCCCGCTCAGGTTCGGCGGGTTGTGCAGGGGCGCAAGGGTGGAGAGCTCGTCGATCGAGGCCTCGACGTCGTCGTCGATCACGGCCGCTCCGGGGAACCTGGCCCCGCCCTGCACGACGCGGTGCCCGATCGCCGTCAGCTTGGACTCGTCGAGCTGGGGACCGTGCTTGGCGAACAGCTCGAGGATCACCGCGAGCCCGTCCTCGTGGTTCGCGATCGGCTGCGTGAGCGTGGTGCGCCCGTCCAGCCCGTCGTGCTTGATCTCGCTCATCGGCTGGCCGATGCGCTCGATGATGCCGCCGGCGAGCGCCTCGCCGGAGTCGGCGTCGACGAGCTGGTACTTGATCGAGGACGATCCAGAGTTGATGACAAGAACGAGCGAGCTCACGAGGTCGCCTCCACAGGGGTGTTGGCCAGGGCGTGCAGCGCCTGGGACTGGATCGCGGTGATCGCGACGGTGTTGACGATGTCCTGCACCAGCGCGCCTCGGGAGAGGTCGTTGACCGGCTTGCGCAGGCCCTGCAGAACCGGTCCGACGGCGACCGCGCCCGACGAGCGCTGCACGGCCTTGTAGGTGTTGTTACCGGTGTTCAGGTCCGGGAAGATGAACACCGTCGCGCGCCCGGCGACCTGGGAGTCCGGCATCTTCGTCTTGGCCACGGAGGCGTCGACGGCGGCGTCGTACTGGATCGGACCCTCGACGCTCAGGTCCGGACGGCGCTCGCGGACCAGCGCCGTGGCGGTGCGGACCTTCACGACGTCGGCTCCCGAGCCGGACGCTCCGGTGGAGTAGGACAGCATCGCGATGCGCGGTTCGATGCCGAACTGCGCGGCGGTCTCGGCCGAGGAGATGGCGATGTCCGCGAGCTGCTCCGCGGTCGGGTCCGGGTTCACGGCGCAGTCGCCGTACACCAGCACCCGGTCGTTGAGGCACATCAGGAACACGCTGGACACGATCGAGACGCCCGGGACCGTCTTGATGATCTCGAACGAGGGCCTGATGGTGTGCGCGGTGGTGTGCATCGCGCCGGACACCATGCCGTCGGCCAGGCCGAGCTCGACCATCATCGTGCCGAAGTACGAGACGGAGGAGATGATCTCCCGGGCCCGCTCGAGGGTCATGCCCTTGTGGGCACGCCGCGCCGCGTACTCCTTGGCGAACCGCTCGTGCAGCTCCCCGCCGCGCGGGTCGATGATCTTCGCCTCGTCCAGTGCGAGGCCCAGCTCGGTCGCGCGGGCCCGGATGGAGGTCTCCTCGCCGAGGATCGTGAGGTCCGCGACCTGGCGCTGCAGGAGCGAGCTCGCGGCACGCAGGATCCGGTCGTCGGCACCCTCCGGCAGCACGATGTGCTGGCGGTCGGCGCGGGCCCGGTCGAGCAGCTCGTACTCGAACATCAGCGGGGTGACGACCTCACTGCGCGGCACGTCGAGCGCCGCGAGCAGGGTCGTGCCGTCGACGTGCTGCTCGAACAGCGCGAGCGCGGTGTCGATCTTGCGCCGCGAGTCGGTCGTCAGCCGACCCCGGGTGAGCGCCGCGGCGCTCGCGGTCCGGAACGTGCCCAGGTCGGTGCGCATGATCGGCAGGCGCGAGCCCAGGGACTCGACCAGCCGCGCGACGTTGCCCGCTGGGTAGTAGCCGCCGTTGAGGATGATGCCCGCGAGCGACGGGAAGCCGGTCGCGGCGTGCGCGGTGAGCAGGCCGAGCAGGATGTCGCTGCGGTCGCCGGGGGCGATCACGACGGCGCCGTCGGACAGCCGGTCCAGCAGGTGCTCGAACGACATGGCGCCGACCTGGACGTCGAGCGACTCGCGACTGAGCAGCTCCTCGTCGCCGACGACGAGGCGCCCGCCGACCGCCTCCATCAGGGCGCGGACGGTCGGGGCGACCAGGAACGGCTCCTCCGGGAGGGCCCAGACCGGGACGTCACCGGTGAGCGCGGCGCGCACGAGGTCGATCTCGTCGGTGGCGCACCGGTTCGCTACGACACCGATGACCTGGGCGTGGTTGGCGCGCATCTCGCCGACGGCGACCTCGGCGACCTGCCGGATCTCGTCGGGGCTGCGGCCGTTTCCGCTGACCACGATCAGCGCCGGGGCAGCGAGGTTGGCCGCGATCCGCGCGTTCAGGACCAGCTCGGTCGGTCCGGCGACGTCCGTGTAGTCCGTGCCGACGACCACGACGACGTCGCACCGGCGAGCCACCTCGTGGTACCGCGACACGATCTCGGTGAGAGCCTCGTCGGGGTTGGTGTGCATCTGCTCGTAGGTGACACCGACGCACAGGTCGTACGGCAGGTCGACGCCGTCGTGCGCGAGCAGCAGCTCCAGCACGTAGTCGCGCTCGTTGCCGGACCGGGCGATCGGGCGGAACACCCCGACGCGCTGGGTCCGGCGGGTGAGCAGGTCGAGGACCCCGAGGGCCACGGTCGACTTGCCGGTCTCCCCCTCGGGGGAGGTGACGTAGATGTTGCGGGCCGAGCCCTCGGACGGCGTCTGGCGCTGTGAATCGTTCACTCGTTGTCTCCTCCGGTCGCAGCCACCGAGGAACCCCCAGGACCGCTGACATCTGTTGCGGTGTCGCCCGCATCGGGCCACACCCAGTTCGCGATCGACGGCAGGTCCTCGCCGTGCTCGCGGGTGTACTCGCGCGCCTCGAGGCGCGCATCGGTCATCTGCTGGCGCAGGCGCGCAGCACGCGGTCCGAGGCTCGGCACGCGGTCGATCACATCCATCACGAGGTGGAAGCGATCGAGGTTGTTGAGCATGACCATGTCGAAGGGGGTCGTCGTCGTGCCCTCCTCCTTGTAGCCGCGCACGTGGATGTTGGCGTGTCCGGTGCGGCGGTAGGTCAGGCGGTGGATCAGCCACGGGTAGCCGTGGTAGGCGAAGATGACCGGCTTGTTCGGCGTGAACAGCGCGTCGAAGTCCCGGTCGGACAGGCCGTGCGGATGCTCGCTGGCGTCCTGCAGGCGCATCAGGTCGACCACGTTGACCACGCGCACGGTCAGCTCGGGCAGGTGCCGGTGCAGCAGGTCGGCCGCGGCGAGGGTCTCGACCGTCGGGACGTCGCCCGCGCAGCCCAGCACGACGTCGGGCTCCTCGCCGTCGCGCTCGTTGCCCGCCCACTCCCAGATGCCCAGGCCGCGCGCGCAGTGCGCGACCGCCTGGTCCATCGTCAGGAAGTTCGGCGCCGGCTGCTTGCCGGCCACCACGACGTTGACGTAGTCCTTGCTGCGCAGGCAGTGGTCGTACGTCGAGAGCAGCGTGTTCGCGTCCGGGGGCAGGTACACCCGGACGATCTCCGCCTTCTTGTTGATCACGTGGTCGATGAAGCCGGGGTCCTGGTGGCTGAAGCCGTTGTGGTCCTGGCGCCAGACGTGGCTCGAGAGCAGGTAGTTCAGCGAGGCGACCGGGCGGCGCCAGGGGATCTCGCGGGACACCTTGAGCCACTTGGCGTGCTGGTTGAACATCGAGTCGACGATATGGATGAAGGCCTCGTAGCAGCTGAACATGCCGTGCCGGCCGGTCAGCAGGTACCCCTCGAGCCAGCCCTGGCACTGGTGCTCGGAGAGCATCTCCATCACCCTGCCCGCCCGCGCGAGGTGCTCGCCGGCGTCGCTGTCGAGGTACTCCCCGTTCCACTGCTTGTCGGTGACCTCGTAGACGGACTGCAGCCGGTTGGAGGCGGTCTCGTCGGGGCCGAAGATCCGGAAGTTGTCCGGGTTCAGCTCGATGACTCCTGCGAGCCACTGCCCGAGCACCTTGGTGGCCTCGCTGATCGAGCCGCCGGGGACCGGGACGTCGACGGCGAAGTCGCGGAAGTCCGGCAGGCGCAGGTCGCGCAGCAGCAGCCCGCCGTTGGCGTGCCGGTTGTCACTCATCCGCAGGTGCCCGATCGGGGCCAGGGGCGCCAGATCCGCGACCAGCCGGCCGTTCTCATCGAACAGCTCCTCGGCGCGGTACGACTTCAGCCAGCCCTCGAGGACCGCCAGGTGCGCGTCGGTGTCCCGCGCGCTCGCTAGCGGGACCTGGTGCGAGCGCCAGGAGTTCTCGACCTGCAAGCCGTCGATGATCGGCGGGCAGGTCCAGCCCTTGGGCGTCCGCAGGATGATCATCGGCCACTTGGGCCGGGTGAGGTCGCCGTCGGCGGCGCGCGCCTTGATCGCGGCGATCTCGTCCAGCACGACGTCGAGCAGCTCGGCGAAGCGGCGGTGCACGGCCGCGGGGTCCTCGCCGTCGAACCCGCCGGTGAACGCGTGCGGGGTGTGCCCGTAGCCGCGCATCAGGTCGAGCAGCTCATCTTCGGGGATGCGCGCGAGCACGGTCGGGTTGGCGATCTTGTACCCGTTGAGGTGCAGGATCGGCAGCACGACGCCGTCCTTGGCCGGGTTGATGAACTTGTTCGAGTGCCAGCTGGTCGCCAGCGGGCCGGTCTCGGCCTCGCCGTCGCCGACGACGGCCGCGACCAGCAGGTCGGGGTTGTCGAACGCGGCGCCGTAGGCGTGCGAGAGGGCGTACCCGAGCTCGCCACCCTCGTGGATCGAGCCGGGGGTCTCGGGGGCCACGTGGCTGGGGATCCCGCCCGGGAACGAGAACTGCTGGAACAGCCGGCGCAGGCCCTCGTCGTCCTGGGTGATGTCGGTGTAGATCTCGGAGTACGTGCCGTCGAGGTACGCGTTCGCGACGAGGCCGGGGCCGCCGTGCCCGGGGCCGGTGACGTACATCGTCGACTGCTTGCGTTCCACGATGGCCCGGTTGAGGTGCGCGTAGAGGAAGTTCAGGCCCGGCGTCGTGCCCCAGTGGCCGACGAGGCGTGGCTTGACGTCGTCGCGGCTCAGCGGGCGGCGCAGGAGCGGGTTGTCGAGCAGGTAGATCTGCCCGATCGACAGGTAGTTCGCCGCGCGCCACCAGGCGTCGACCAGCTCGAGGGTCTCGTCGCTGAGCGGCCCGGCCGGCCGCGGTGACCAGGCGGTCGCCGAGCCGTCCGCCGTCGTTCTCGTCTGCGTGCGCATGAAGTCTCCCGTGCTGACGTGCCCCCCCGGGGCGCAAACGCGCCTCCGGTCCCCTCGGGCCCGATCTCAAGCGTCGCGCGGGCCCCTGCTTCGCTGCGGGACCTACGTCCCGCATCCGAAGGATGAGCCGGGCGTCGGGACTACCGTTTTCCCAGAACCCTATCCGCGGGTGACGACCGACACCCCTGTCCGGGCGGCTCGAACGGCCCGGCAACCGACCCGATCCACCCCTGCTGCCCCGAGCCGACGCGCGAGTGCGGGAGATCCGCCGTTCGTCGGCTCGTTCAGGGCGCCGAACGCCCGCACTCGCGCCTGCAAGCGTGCGGCGGCAGACCGTCCGGCCGTTCCGGGTTTCGGTCGTTGAAATCGGGCCGCATCGGGCGCAGACCCTGCCCGACCCGCCGTCGGCAC
>NZ_DATCNW010000143.1:0-2918 GCF_036565025.1 Pengzhenrongella sp. | reverse complement strand
GCCCGTCCCGTGGAAGGTCCTGCAGCGCCTCGCCTGCGACGGGGAGATCACCCGCATGGTCTTCGGGCCCGACTCCCAGATCCTCAACGTCGGGCGCACCAAGCGGATCTACCCGGCCCACCTGCGCCGCGCGGTCATCGCCCGCGACAAGCACTGCCAGTACCCCACCTGCGGCGCACCACCACCGCTGTGCGAAGTCCATCATTCCAAGCACTGGTGCAGAGATCACGGTGACACCGACGTCACCGCCGGAGTGCTGCTGTGCTACTACCACCACACCGTGGTACACAACAACGGCATCGAAATCCGCTGGAAGATCGGCGGGGGTTGGGCGTTCACCGACCGCAACGGAAAATCGCTCGAACGAAAAGTGTCCTGGTAACAGGAGAAGTCAGTTTCGAAGGGGCGGCGAGAACGGAGCGCCCGAGATCAGGTGCAATAATTCCGGTCGCGCCTATCGTGCGTGCGGCCGGGGCACTTCTCGCGGCCAATTACTGCAGTCAATTACTGCGGTCGACTTCTCGGGCTCACCGCGTCGGCTCACCGCGTCGGCTCACTGCGTCGGCTCATGCCTCGGCTCACTGCCTCGGCCCACTGCCTCGGCTCATGCGCCGGCTCACCGCCCCACGTGCACGGGCAACTCCCAAACAGGACCATCGCCGATCTACTGCAGCCCCTGCCGTCTGCGCGCCAGGGTGAGCCCGACCAGGGAAACGATCGCGACGGCCACGTAGTAGTAGCTCGGGGCGAGCAGCGACCCCGTGCTCGCGATCAGCCAGGTGAGGATCAGCGGGGCGAAGCCGCCGAAGATGGTCACGCCGATGTTGTAGGAGACGGACATCCCGGTGGACCGGATCGCGGTCGGGAACAGCTGGGCGAGCAGGGCCGGCAGCGGCGCGAAGTACAGCGTCAGCACGACGCCGAGGACGACCTCGACCGCGGTCAGGGTGAGCACGCTCGGGCTGGCGACCAGGAGCTCGAACAACGGCCACCCCACGACGATCGCGACGACGGCGGCGACGGTCATCACGCGTACGCAGCCGACCCGGTCCGCGAGCTTGCCCACGTAGGGGGCGCCGACCAGGGACACCAGCCCGCTGATGATGCCGCCGAGGTAGCCGGCATAGGCGGGCAGGTGCAGGTTCGTGACCGCGAACGTCGGCATGAACAGGATGAGGTACACCGAGATCGACGCGAAGCCCACGGTCGCCGCGGCGGTCAGCACCCGTTCGAGGTGGTGGGCGAACGTCGTCAGCACCGGCGACTTGATCGTCTCGGTGGCGGCGAACTCCGGGGTCTCGTCGATCTTCAGCCGGATGTACAGGCCCACCGGGCCGATCAGCATGCCGAACACGAACGGGACGCGCCAGCCCCAGGACTCGAGGGAGTCCTGGGACAGGAACGTGTTCAGCCCGAACCCGAAGGCGGACGCGAGGAACATCGCGACGCCCTGGGTCGCGACCTGCCAGCTCGAGTAGAACGCCTTGCGGTCGGACGCGTGCTCGATGAGGAACGCCGTCGAGGTGCCGAACTCGCCGCCGGCCGAGAAGCCCTGCAGCAGCCGCGAGGCCAGGATGATCAGCCCCGCCCAGGTGCCGACCGACGCGGCGGTCGGCGCGAACGCCATCATCGCGGTGCCGACGGTCATCAGTGCGATCGTGAGCGTCAGGGCGTTCTTGCGGCCCGCCCGGTCGCTGTAGCTGCCGATCACCATGGCACCGAGCGGGCGGATCAGGTACGACAGCGCGAACGTGCCGAACGTCAGCAGCAGCCCGCTGACCCCCTTCCCCTCCGGGAAGAACAGCTTGCTGATCACCACCGCGAACGACGCGTAGACGATGATGTCGAACCACTCGAGCGCGTTGCCGACCGACGAGGCGACGACCGCCTTCGTGGCGCGGCGACGCTGCTCGGGCGTGACCTGCGCCACGTCCAGGGCGGCGGAGGTCATCGGGTGGCTCCGCCCGCGGCCGACGGCGGCGCGGCGAGGTGGCGCACGAGCTCGCCGAGGAAGGCCTCGCAGGCCCTGATCTGGTCGAGCTCGACGAACTCGTCCGGCGAGTGAGCCTGCTCGATGTCGCCGGGCCCGCACACGACGGTCTCGATGCCGGCCGCCTGGAACAGCCCGGCCTCGGTCCCGTAGGTGACCTTGTCCGCCGAGGGAATGCCGCCGAGCCTGGCCCCGAGCAGCGCGGCCGGGCTCTGCGCCGTGGTGTCGAGGCCGGGAACCATCGCGACCGTGCGCAGCTCGATGCGCGCCCGGGGGTCCTCGCGCGCCATCTCCTCCTGAAGCTCGTCGCAGTGCGCCTGGATGCGGGACCGGACCGCGCGTGGGTCGACCGACGCGATCGTGCGGAACTCGAATTGGACGAGGCACAGGTCAGCGACGGTGTTTCCCGCGATGCCACCCGCGACGACGTTGACGCTCGCCGTCGAGTAGGGGACGGCGTAGGCGCCGTCGTACGGGCCCTGGTCGCGGAACTCCTCGGCGAGGGATCGGATGAACACGATGGCCCGCGCGGCGTACTCGATGGCGTTGACGCCGCGCGGGGTCAGCGAGGAGTGCGCGGCAACCCCGTGCACCGTCAGCTCCATGGGGGTGATCGACTTGTGCGCGGTCGTCACGCGCATGCTGGTCGGTTCGCCGACGAAGCAGATCCGCGGATGGATCCCCAGTCCGGCCAGGTCCCGGGCCAGCGCGGCGCCGCCACCGCAGCCGACCTCCTCGTCGTAGGACAGCAGCAGGTGCACCGGCTCCCGCAGGGGCGCCCGGACAAGGTCGGGTAGTGCGGCCAGGATCACCCCGAGGTAGCTCTTCATGTCGCAGGTTCCGCGGCCGTACAGCCGGCCGTCACGGACCTCCGGGGTGAACGGGTCCGTCGCCCAGACCTGGCCGTCGACCGGGACGACATCGGTGT
>NZ_DATCNW010000142.1:0-20637 GCF_036565025.1 Pengzhenrongella sp. | reverse complement strand
ATCTATAGACCGCGCTCAGGCTGACACGTCGGGAGGGGGTGGCTACAGGACGAGCTCGGGCTGCAGGCGGGTGGTGGTCCAGACCCGGCGGCGGCGGGCGGCCCACGTCGTGAGGGCAAGCGCGCCGAGGAGGAACCCGGCGAGCACCGCGGCGTCGCCCGCGGCGATCCCGAGGTTGCCGCCGTAGAGCAGCTGGCGCAGGCCCTGGACCGCGTAGCTCATCGGCAGGAACTGGTGCAGCGCGCTCAGCGGCTCCGGCAGGGTCTGCCACGGGAACGTGCCGCCCGCGGTGACCAGCTGGGTGAGCATGAGCACCAGGCCGAGGAACTGCCCGACGGCCCCGAACCAGACGTTGAGCGCCTGCAGGATCGCGACGAACGCGGCCGAGATGAGCACCAGGAACAGCGCGGTGAACCACGGGTGCACGGGTTCGATCCCGAGGGCGAGCCGCACCACGGTGAACATCGCGGCCATCTGCACGACGCCGATCAGCGCGGGGGTGAACCAGCCGCCCAGCGCGGTGCGCAGCGACGACCGGCCCGCCGCGAGCGCCCGCTGGGACAGCGGCTTGACCAGCAGGAACAGCACGTACGCGCCGATCCAGGCCGACAGGCTGAGGAAGAACGGCGCGAGGCCGGCCCCGTAGGACCCGGCGGCCGAGAGCGCGTCGCCGTGCACCCCGACCGGGTCGCCGATCGTGACCGCGGTGCCGTCGACCGTCGTGGCGTCGGGGTTCGGGATCTTGTCCCGGCCGTGCGCGAGGCCGGTGTGCAGGTCGGACGCACCACTCGCGAGGGTCGCCGCGCCGGTCGCCAGGTCGCCCGAGCGGGCGTCGAGCTTGGCCGCACCGGCGGACAGCGTGCTCGCGCCGGCGGCGGCCTGGTCGGCCCCGGTCGAGGTCTTCGCGGCGCCGGTCGCGAGGGCATCGGCCCCGCCCGCGGCCTTCGCGGCACCGGCCGCGAGGTCGGACGCACCGGTCGAAGCGGCGGCGGCGCCGTCGGCCGCGTCTCCGATGCCGCGGGTGAGCTTGGGAGCGGAGGCGGCGAGCTTGGCCGTGCCGTCGGACACCTGCTGGGCGCCCGCCGCGAGGGTGTCGAGTTGGGTGGAGGCGCCGTCGACCTTGGTCGCGGCGTCCGTGATCGGGGTGCGCAGGGTGTCCAGCTGGTCGAGGACCTGCTTGGCCTGCGCGTCGTCGAGACCGGCGTCGGACAGGTCCTGGGCGATCTGGGCCCGGGTCGCGTCGAGGTTCCCGACGGCGGTGTTGGCCGCGGCCGCGGCGAGATCCCCCTTGGCGGCGACGTCGCGGTTGCCGTCGGCGACCTGCTTCGCGCCGCCGGCCAGCCGCGCGGTGTCCGCCGGCATGGTCGCCGTCTGGTCCCGCAGCGTGTTCAGGCCGGTCGAGAGCTGCCCGGTTCCGGTCGCGAGCGAACCCGCGCCGTCGGACAGCTGCCCGACGCCGGTCGCCAGCGCGCCCGCACCGTCGGACACCTGTCGAGCGCCGGTCGCGACCTTCCCGGTGCCGTCGGCGAGGGTGGCCGCACCCGCGGCGAGGGTCCCGGCGCCGTCGTGCAGGGCGGACGACCCCGCCGCCAGCCGCGCCGCGCCGTCGTCGACCTTGGCCGCACCGTCGGTCGCCTTGGCGACGCTCGCGTGGATCGAGACGAAGCCGTCCAGGAAGTCCCGGGCGGCGGCGGTGCCGACCTTCGTCGCGAGGGTCGCGCGCACCTTCGCAGTGATCTGGTCGGCGATGGTCCGCGCGAGGTAGTTGTTCGCGTCGTTCGTGACGAGCGTGAGCGAGGCCTGCTTGGGCTTGAGGTTCCCCGCCGAGGTCAGGTCGCGGGAGAAGTCGGTGCGGATGATCAGGGCCGCGTCGTAGACCCCGGTGCGCACGCCGTCCTGCGCGTGCGCCTCGTCGGTCTCGGTCCAGCCGAAGCCGCCGTCGCGCTCGAGGCTCTTGGCGACGTCGCGCCCGAAGTTCACCGCCTTGCCGTGCTGCTTCGCGCCGGTGTCCTGCACCACGATCGCGGCCGGGACAGCGTGGAGGTTCGCGTACGGGTCGCCGTTCGCGAACAGGTAGAGCCCGCCGTACAGGGTCGGGATGAGGGCGAGCGCGATCATGGCGATCTTGGGCAGGCGCCCTGCGGTCAGCCGGCGCAGCTCGGACCAGCCGAGGGACAGCGCGCTCATCGGGCACCGACCGGGGTACGGAGCAGCTGCTCGTGCAGGGTGACGACCAGGGGGTCGTGCGCGGGATCCGGGCCGGGCGGCGCGGCCGCGACACCCAGCAGGCCGGCGGCCGCGGGGGTGCACTGCGCGAGCACCGCCAGGCCGCGGCGCGCGAGGGTGCCCGCGAGGTCCCACCACTCGCTCGGGTGCCCGCCGTGCCGGTCCGGCAGGGTCAGCACGATCGCCCCGACCGCCGGGCGGGCGGCCGCGAGCTCGGCGAGCACGGTGGTGCGCACCGCCGCGGGGAGCAGCTCGACGCGCCGGTCGGCGGCCTCGAGGAGGTCGTGCGCGACGAGCCAGGCCGTGACGTCCTTCGGGAAGGCGCGGCGCCCGGCGAGGCCGAGCTCCTCCGCGACCAGGGTCCGCAGCGGCAGCGCCTCGTACGGCTCGGAGATGCCCGGGACGTCGACCACGGCCGTCGTCGCCCGCAGCGCCCGCTCGACCCGCGGCGAGCTCGTCGAGCGCGAGTCCAGCAAGACCATGCCCGACGACGGCCGCAGCCGTCCGGTGGCCGCGAGCGCGAGCGCGGTGTGCCCGTGACCCGGCTCACCGACGACGAGCATCCGCTCACCGGAGCGGAGCCTGAGCGAGGTCGGGGTGAGCATCGGGCCGTGCCGCCCGTCGACCGATACCTGATCCAGCACGATCTCCACGAGAACTCCTTGACGCACCTTGGTGTGTGCGGCTACTCGGCTGGTGGTGCCGGTCCGCCGCGCCGCCCAGGTCGATCCGACCCTGCGAGCCACGCGATTCCGCACTATTGACCTGCAGACAACAACTAAGGTACGACTATATTGACTGTTGGTCAACAAGAGTGGAGACGAGAGTTGTGGCACGTCGACAAGAACCCGCCGACCGGCGGCGCGCGCTGCTCGAGCAGGCGATCGCCATCGCGCGGGGCGAGGGCCTCGAGGCGGTGACCGCCGAGCACGTGTGCCACACGGCCGGCACGTCCAAGGCGTTGGTGTTCCACTACTTCGGGTCGGTCCGCGGCCTGCGGCTCGCGGTGCTCGAGGGCGAGGTGGCCGACCTGCTCGCCGCCACCGCTCCCCCGCTCGACCTGGCGCCGGTGGACCGGCCGGCGGGCGTGCTCGCCGCGTTCCTCGACCACGTCCGCCTGCGCCGCGGGATCTGGCTCGGCGTGTGGCGCGGGCCCCTCGCGGGCGACGACGCCGCGCGCGCGCTGCTCGAGGTCGCGCGCCTGGAGATCGTGAACCGGATGGTCTCCACGGCGAGCGGTGACGACCGCCCGGCGAACCCCCGCCTCGAGCTGCTCGCCCGGGGCTGGGTCGCCCTGGTCGAGGAGGTCGCCGCCGGCTGGGTGAGCGGGGCGGACGTCAGCCGCGACGAGGTCGCCGGGCTGCTGCTCGCGAGCCTCGCGGTGCTGGTGCCGGAGCTGCCGACGACGTCGGCACTCATGGTCCGCGAGGTGACCGGCGCGGGGTGAGCGGGCGGTGAGCGGCCGGGAGGACCGGGTGCCGGGCGTTGTGGCGGGCGAGACGTTGGCCGTGACGCTCGGTGTATGGCTGGGTGTAGCCAAAGTGCGCCGGGGGTGCACCTTCGATACACCCAGCGCTACACCCTGACCCCGATTCGCTACCGGACGTTGGGCGCGGCCCAGCGGCCGACGACCACCGTGCCGTCCAGGTCCTCGGACCTCACCACCCGCGGGACCAGGCCGTTGCGGGCGATTGCCTCGGCCGTGTGCGGCGCCTGGGCCTCGCTCGTCTCGATGAGCAACCAGCCGCCCGGCGCGAGCCACGCCGGCGCCCCCTCGATCACTCGCCGCTGCACATCGAGCCCGTCCGCGCCGCCGTCGAGCGCCACCCGCGCCTCGTGCAGCCGGGCCTCCGGGGGCATCAGCCGGATCGCCTCGCTCGGCACGTACGGCGCGTTCACGACCAGCACGTCGACCCTTCCGCGCAGCGTGGCGGGCAACGGCTCGTAGAGGTCGCCCTCGAACACCCGACCACCGGCGTCGGCGAGGTTGCGGCGGGCGCAGCGCACCTCGGCCGGATCGACGTCGGCCGCGTAGAGCTCGATGGCACCCACGGCCGCGGCGATCGCGGCGCCCACCGCACCGGTCCCGCAGCACAGGTCGAGGACGACCGGTCGCGCGGCGATCGGGCCCGTCGCACCAGCAGCACCTGAAGCGCCAGCGGCACCTGCCTCGACTGCAGCGGCTGCAGTGCTCCCGGCGGCCGCCGCCCGCAGCAGCTCGAGCGCCTCGCGAACAAGGAGCTCAGTCCGGCGCCGCGGGACGAACACCCCGGGCTCCACCACGATCCGCAGGCCGCAGAACTCCGCCCAGCCGATCACCTGCTCGACGGGGAAGCCGGCGACGCGCCGCTCCACGAGCGCCGCGAGCTCGGTCGGCGTCTGGGCCGCGGCAAGCAGCAACCGCGCCTCATCCTCCGCGAACACGCATCCGGCGGCCCGCAGCCTGGTGACGACCGCGGGATAGGAGAGCTCGGTGGTCACGAAGGTCCGTTCGTCAAGGTTCCTGGCCCGCCACCCGGCGTGTGGCGGCGGTCTGGCTACAGTGCCAGACGCGGCCGGCTCGGCGTCGAACGCGGCGAGATCCTCGGGCACCAGTGGGTCGACAACGGGCCGGGCTGGCTGGCCGTGCGGCTCGCGACGGCAGGTCGGCGGACGAACCGCGATCCGCGTCTCAGGAACCGTCGTGTTCGACTAGGGCGGCAGCCCGGCGGCTCACGGGCGGGCGGCCACCGTGTGCGCAATCCCTGCGGACACCATGACCCACCCCGTGTCGGTCCCGACCTGCGTCGGCACCGACCGGTCGTCGGTCGTCCCGTCACCGAGCTGGCCCAGGTGGTTCCAGCCCCACGCCCAGATCGTCCCGTCGGTCCGGAGCGCCACGGAGTGCAGGCCGCCGGCCGCGGCCGAGGCCCAGTCCGAGCCGGTGCCGACCTGCGCCGGCGTCGAGCGGGGGACCTCGGAGGTCGTTCCGTCGCCGAGCTGGCCGGCGTCGTCGGCGCCCCACGCCCAGAGCGTGCCGTCGGTCCTGACCGCGAGCACGTGGCCGCCGCCGACCGAGACCGACGCCCAGTCGACGTCGGACCCGACGCGCAGCGGTGACGTCCGCGCGGCTTCGCTCGTCGTGCCGTTGCCCAGCTGGCCGGAGCCGTCGGCGCCCCACGCCCACAGCGAGCCGTCGATCTTGATGGCCGCGGTCACCTGCTCGCCGGCCGAGACGGCGGCCCAGTCGGCGTCCGTGCCCACCCGGACCGGTGCGGACCGAGCGGTGGTGGACCGGTCGCCGAGCTGGCCGTTGGCGTTCGAACCCCACGCCCACAGGGTGTGGTCGGCCCTGATCGCGAGCGTGTGCTGGTCCCCGGCCGAGGCCGAGACCCAGTCCGAGCCGGCGCCGACCCGAACCGGCGCCGACCGGTCGACCGTCGTCCCGTCGCCCAGCTGGCCGAGGTCGTTCGCGCCCCAGGCCCACAGCGTGCCGGTGTCCTTGATCGCCACGGTGGTCACCGCGCCGGCGGAGACCGAGGCCCAGTGGGTGTCGGAGCCCACCCGCACGGAAGCCTGGCGGTCCACCGTCGTGCCGTCGCCCAGCTCGCCGTACGCATTCCAGCCACGCGCCCACAGGGTGCCGTCGGTCTTGATCCCCACGGTGTGGAACCCGCCGGCCACGACGGACTCCCAGTGCGTGTCGACACCGGTTTCCACCGGGTCGGACCGGTTCGCCGTGGTGCCGTCGCCCAGCTCGCCGTCGGCGTTGTAGCCCCACCCGTAGCTGCGCAGGAGCGTGCGGCCCGCGGCGGTCACATGCAGGGCTGCCTCGACCGTGAAGCCACCACGGGTTGCGGTCACCGTGTGGTCCCCGACCTCGGTCGGCGAGCAGGTCGCGCCCGCGCACGCCGCGTCGCCGTCGGCCGCGAAGGTGGTGCTCGTGGTCACGTCGCCCATGCTGAAGCCATAGGCGTCGAAGGCCTCGACGAGGTAGGCCTGCGACCCACCGGACACGATCGTGGCCGACGCCGGCGTGATCACCAGCCGGTCCACGACCGGGACGCGGTCCGAGTACTCGTCGCTCGCCACGAGCCGGCCGATCACCGCCTCGAGCCGGGCGCCGGCCTGCACCCGGCTCACCCAGGCGAGGCGCCCACCAGGGTCGACGCCGCGGTCCAGCAGGTTCCGGTAGTAGCCGTCCAGAACCGTCCCGAGGTGCTCGGTGGAGCTCAGGAAGGCGAGCGCGACGCGGTATCGGCTGCCGTCCGGGGCGCCGAGCCTGGCCACCCAGTACTCGACCTCCGCGTTCCCCGGGGTACGCCCGAGCACGTCCTGGAACAGCCCGCGAACCCAGTCCCGGTTGGTCGCGCCGGACCCCGCGTAGTGCTCAGCGGAGGCAAGAAGGGCGCCCGACACGTTCTGGATCGTCATCCCGCGCCGCATCCCGTCGGTCCAGCTCGCGACCGCGCCGGGCTCGGGCGCCCGGCCGAGGTAGTGGTCGTACGCCTCGCGTACCAGCCTGCCGCGGTACTCGGTCGAGGACGTGATCGAGTTCGCGACGGCGACCCGCGGGGTGCCCGATCGGAGCGCTGCGGACCAGCCCGCGAGGCCGCCGGGGTCCGGTGCGCGGTCGAAGAGGTCGCGGTAGGCGCGCGTGATGAAGCGCTCGATCTCGAACGGCTGGGTGAACACGAGCCGGTTGGGTGTGTCCGCGGTCGCGTTCCCGATCGCGTTCGCGGTCGCGTCGCGCAGCAGCCGGGCGCCGACCTGCGCCGGGGTCCAGGTGGGGTGCTTGGACAGCACGGACGCGGCGGCGCCGGCGACGTGCGGGGACGCCATCGACGTCCCCGAGATCGTGTTTGTCGCCGTCGGGCTGGTGTACCAGTCGGACGTGATGTCCTCGCCGGGGGCGTAGAGGTCGACACACGGCCCCGCGTTCGAGAAGTCCGCCTGACGGTCCTGGCGGGTCGACGCGGCGACCGTCAGGGCGGTGGGCGTGTCGGCGGGGGAGAACTGGCAGGCGTCCGACGCGGAGTTGCCGGCCGCCACGACGAGCGTCACGCCGTCGCGCACCAGCGCGGTCGCTGCGGCGTCGATGCTCGGGGACCGATCACCGCCCAGGCTCATGTTGGCCACCGCAGGATCGCCGGCCCGGTGGTTCGCGACCACCCATTCCATGCCCGCGATGACCTGGGCCGTGGTGCCCCCGCCCCAGCAGTCCAGGACGCGCACCGGCACGATCGTCGCGCGCTTGGCCACCCCGTACCGGGCGCCGGCGATGGTGCCCGCGACGTGGGTGCCGTGGCCGTGGCAGTCGGCGGTGCCGCGGCCGTCGGGGACCGCGCTGTACCCCGCGATCACCCGGCCCCCGAAGTCGGCGTGACCGGCCCGCACGCCGGTGTCGATCACGTACGCCTTCACGCTGTGACCGGCCGGGTCGTAGGTGTAGGTGCTGGACAGCGGGAGGGGTCGCTGGTCGATCCGGTCCAGCCCCCAGGGTGCGCCGGGTTGCGTCTCGTAGGCGTGGATCGGGGCGTCGGCCTCGACCGCGTCCACCGTCGGGTCCGCGCGCAGGACCGCGGCCTCGATGGAGGTGAGCCGGGCAACCATGCCGGGGAACACGTGGGTCAGGGTCGCGGTCACCCGTGCGCCGTCGACCGCCGCGGCCTGCGCCTCCTCCGGCGCGTCCGCGCCGGCCTTGAACCGCACGATGTAGGTGCGCTCGGGTGCGGGCTGGACGCCGATGGCCGACGACGAGGCGGCGTACGAGGCGGCGGTCCAGGCGCCGGTCGAGGCCTCGGCCACCGGGCCGACCGTGACGGTCAGGAGCGACGCCAGGACGACGGACCCCATCGCCGCTGACGGCCCGCGCCGGCGCGACCTCAACACCATGCGAATCTCCAGTGAAGAACACCGAAACGGCCCCGCCGGGCGGCTTCGAGCTCGAATCGTCCCAGGCGAACGGCATGGAATCGTGCGTTGACGATGACAGATGCGCGGCGTCCGGCGCCGAAATCTCGTCCGGATTCGCCGCGTTGCGACCAGTGTTCATTCGAACGGTCCAGTCCCGCTGGGCCGGCCGGGCACACGCCTCGGGCACTGGGCACCGGGGACGACGTCGGCGCTCCCCGCGGAGGGGAAGCGCCGACGAAGCTGCGCGTGGCCGGCGAGTCAGCGCCGGACGACGGTCACGGTCGAAGGGCCACCGTGAAACCTTCTCCGGCCGCGACCCTGGCCCAGGTGATGGCGGTCCCGACCTGCACGGGCGCATTCCGGTCCGTGGTCGTGCCGTCGCCGAGCTGGCCGACCTCGTTGTCGCCCCAGGACCACAGGGTGCCGCCGGACGTTACGGCCACTGTGTGCTCGAAGTTGGACGAGACATAGGACCACGTGGTGCCGCCCACCTGCGTCGGCACCTTCGTGTCACCCACCGCTCCGAGCCCGAGCTGCCCGAAGTCGTTGTTGCCCCAGGACCAGAGGTGGCCTGCGGTGTCCAGAGCCAGCGCGCTGTAGGAGCCGGCCGATGCCGAGGCCCACGCCGTGCCGACGCCGACCGGCACCGGCGTGGACCGGGGGGTGAGCGTGCCGTCGCCGAGCTGACCGTCCGAGTTCTCGCCCCAGGCCCACAGGGTGTTGTCGGTCTTGACCGCGACCGTGTCGAGGTCGCCCGCGCTGACGGACGCCCAGTCGGCGGCGGAACCCAGCCGCACCGGCGTCAGCCGGGGGGTGCCGGAGGTCGTGCCGTCGCCCAGCTCACCCTCGTCGTTCCTGCCCCACGTCCACGCCGTGTGGTCGGTCGTGACCGCCACCGTGTGGGCGTACCCGCTCGCCACCGACGCCCAGGTCGTACCGTTGCCCACCTTGACCGGCACCGACCGGTCGGTGGTCGAGCCATCGCCCAGCTGGCCGGAATCGTTGCTGCCCCAGGCCCACAGCGTGCCGTCGTCCTTGACTGCGAGCGTCTGGTCGGACCCCGCCGTCACCGAGGCCCAATGCGTGTCGGTCCCGACCTGCACCGCGATCGAGCGGTCGGTGAGGGTGCCGTCGCCGAGCTGGCCGAACTGGTTGTCGCCCTGCGCCCAGAGCGTGCCGTCAGTCTTGATCGCGACCGAGTGCCCACCGCCGGCGGCGACCGAGGCCCAGTGGGTGTCGAGGCCGATCTGGACGGGAGCCGACCGGTCGGTGGTGGTGCCGTCGCCCAGCTGGCCGAACTCGTTGTCGCCCCAGCCGTAGCTCTTGCTGCCCGGGGCACCCGCGACGAGCACGTGCATCGTGACGGTGCCCGTGGCTGCCCCGTTGGTGCCCGTCACCACGTGGTCTCCGACGTCGGTCGGCGAGCACGTCGCCCCCACGCACGGGTTGCCGGCGACCGTGAACTTCGTCGCCTTCGTGACGTCGCCCAGGGCGAAGTTGTACGCGTCGAAGCCCTGCGCCTGGAGGACCAGCGACCCGCCCGAGGTGATCGTGCCCGACGCCGGCGTGAACGTCAGGCGCGCCACGACGTCGGCCCGGTTCCAGTACTCGGTGGTCGCGCCGGCTGACGACGACGGCATTGTCTCGCCCGTCGGCCGCAACGAGGAAACCGACCAGGAGTACCTCGACGTCGCGCTGACCACGGGCGAGGCTTCGGCGAACGGCTTCACGACCGTCGAGCAAGGGCCAGGAGTTCGGGTGCCACGGGGCGACCAGCCCGCATGGCGATCCGCCCCGACGGCCAGATCCTCGACGTCGGCCGCGAGAAAGGGACCTCACGCAAACAATTGCGGCGCGCGATCATCGCCAATGACAAAAATTGCCAGTACCCGGCGTGCTGCGAGACTCCAGCGCACATTGCTGAGCGCTCAGCACGCCGTCCGCTGTGCGTCGAGATCCAACGACTTGCGTATCGAGCTGAACCCCAACGCGCGAACCTCGTCGCAGAACGCCGACGGCTCGAGCTCGTACTCCGCGTGCAGCACCGGTTTGCCCGCCCGGACGAAGGGCAGCAGCCGCTCGCACTCGTCGTACTGGGCGCACTGCTCGTTCACCGCGGCGTCGACCTCGAGGTCGAGCGGGCCGGAGAGCTGCCACTGCCAGGAGACCTGACCGGGCGGGACCCACCGACCGGGCGCCGGCGCCTCCGCTGAGGTGGCGGCCGACGTCGCGCCGGGCGGTGCGGTCGCGGGCCGTTCGGTCGTGGGCTCCGACGTCGGCGGAGCACCGCAGCCGCTCAGCCCGACCAGCAGCGCGACCACCCCGATCAACCGCACTGCCGGCATCGAACGTCCCCCACGAGCGAATCACTGCGTGAACCGAACCGACGAGTGCTGGACGTCGACGCGGAGATCGAGCGTTTCGGCGGCCGAGGTCCAGCACTCGCGACGAGCCGGGTCGGGCTCAGTCCAGCGCGGCATCCAGCGTGATCTCGGCTCCGGTCAGGGCCTTACTCACGGGGCAGGTCTTCTTGGCCGTCTCGGCGGCCTGGAGGAAGCCGGCCGCATCCATGCCCTCGACCTCGCCGCGCACGGTAAGGGCGATCTTCGAGATGCGCCAGCCACCGGCCGGGTCGGGCTCGAAGCTGACGTCGGCCGTGGTCTGCAGGGCGATCGGGGTCCCGCCTGCCGCGGCGATCTGGCCCGAGAGCTCCATCGAGTAGCACGAGGAGTGCGCCGCGGCGATGAGCTCCTCGGGGCTGGTGATGCTCGCCGCCACGTCGGCGGTGCGATCGGCCCAGGTGACAGGGAAGGTCCCCGTGTTCGAGCTGCTCAGCTCGACCTGGCCCGCCCCTGAGGCAAGGGGGCCGTTCCATGCGGTCCGGGCAGTGCGGATGGCGACCATGACGCTCCTCGGGTCCAGACGTCGGACGCCGATCGACGCCCGAACTGCACCGTAGGCCGAGTGCGCCCGCTGCGCCGCCCGTGTGTCAGCCCGTGAACTCTCAGCCCGTGAACTCCCAGTGCCAGGGCTCGGGCTTGCTCCCGGACGGGCTGGCCCAGTCGGGCTCGGTCCAGCCGAAGTCGCCCGCGTGGGCGAGCATCCACTCGTGCTGCCTCGCGCCGAAAGACTGGATGCCGTCGCCCAGGTCGACCGCGACTCCCAGCCCATGGTTCGACTGCCCGGGGACCGCGCACAGGGTGCCCTTGGTGATGGAGCAGGACACCTGCGACGCGTACGACCGGTAGGAGTCCGTCACGGTCATGTCGTTGCCGAACTCGGCCTTGTAGGCGATGTCCATCTTCGCGAGGGCGTCGGCCGCGTCGCAGCGCAGCGTCTCGCCGGCGGCGAACTTGATGTCGCACAGCGCGCTGGCCGGGATCATCCCGTTGGCGTAGCTGGCCACCGACCGGCGCTGGGCGGCCTTCTGCGCGGCAAGATCCGCAGCCGCCTTGGCCTTCGCGGCGACGACCTGCTGCGCCTGCACCTTGGCGGCCGCCTCGGCAGCGGCAGCCTTGGCGGCGGACATGTTCGCCTCCGACGTGGCCTTGATCTTGGCGGTGAGCTCCGCGACCTTGGCCGCGGCCTTCTCGAGCGAGACGGCGACCTTGTCGGACGGACCGGCGGCGGCGGGGGCGCGGAACGCGGACCCCGGAGCAACCTTCGCCGTGACCGGCGTCGGCGTCACCGCAGCCTGTTGAGCTGTATCGCTCTTGGCGACGGCCCCGGCGGGGCCGGACGAGCCCTCCCCGGCGGCTGAGCTGCCGGTACTCGAATCGGTACCCGCGGGCTTGGCGGCCGGCGCAGCCGAGGGATCGGCCGTCGGGGCGGCCGAGGGATCGGCGGTCGGCGTCGCGTCGCCGACGGAACTCGGCGCCGGGCCGCGCGTGACGCCGCGGGACGCGCGGGTGGATCCGCCGGCGGCCGCGGGGGCGGCTGCACGGCTGACGGGGACCTGGTCGATCAGTCCGTTCAGCGTCGCGACTGCGTCGGCGAGCGGGGCCAGGTCGGCCTTGCTCATGGAGCCGGACGCGGACGTCTGCACCACGGTCGCCTCGGAGACGGCTGCCTGCGCCGTCACGACGGCGCTGGCGCGCTCCTCGGTGATCACGGCGCGTTTGTGCGCCGCAGCAGCGACAGCGGTCTGTTCGGTAGCGGCCGCGACCCGCTGGGTGGTCATCTCAGAGAACGTGTAGCCGCCGAGGGCGAGCACCAAGGAGAGCGCGAGCGCGCCCTTGGCGGTCTTGCCTCGAAGTCGTCGGGTGGTGGGGGCGCTCGCGGGCGCGGCCGGAGCGCGATGCCGGCCACGGGAGGAGAGCCGCTGGTCCGGCATTCTGTCACTCACGCGAAACACGTTAACAGAGGTCGTTACCAATCTGTGACAATGTGGCGAGCCTCACACAATCTGTGACGCACGCGTGACACACGACTACGCTGGGTTCATGGACGTTCTCCCCACCGCCCCGGTAACTCCCCCGATCGGGCAGCCGCTCGTCCACGGATTGGACGACCTGTACGACATCGGTCGCCTCGCGGACCGGCTCGGCGTCGAGCACGCGACGATCCGCGTCTGGCTCTCCCGCAAGGTGCCGTGGCTGCCTCCGCCGGACGGCCGGCTCAACGGTGGTGCGGTGTGGCGGGCCTCGACGCTCGAAGGCATCGAAGACCGGCGCCTGCCCGGCCGCCCGGGTCGCAAGCGGCACGTCACCGAACCGCCCGCCTGAACCAGCCCGCCTGACCCACCTCACCTGCCGCCGCCTGACCCCACCCCGTCTTCGCCGAAGAACCAGCGGCATGCGTACCCACCCGTGCGAATACGCTAGGACCAGGGTCTCGCCGCTGGCTGCGGAGGTGGACGATGACGGACCTCGAGCGCGCCGGCGACGTCGCGGCCGCGATGGCCGCGCTGGACCGGCGGTGGTTCCTCCCGCCGGAGCAGCGCGCCTTCGCGGACCAGGACCGCCCGCTGCCGCTGGGCCACGGACAGACCAACTCTCAGCCGTCCACCGTCGTGGAGATGCTGCGGCTGCTGCACGTCCCCGTCGGAGCCCGCGTGCTCGACGTCGGCGCCGGCTCGGGGTGGACGACGGCGCTGCTCGCGCGCCTCGTCGGTCCGACCGGGACGGTGCTCGGCGTCGAGCTCGAGCCCGAGCTCGCCGAGCTCGGTGCCGCGCACGTCGCGGCCTGCGCGACGCCCTGGGCCACCGTCGAGCTCGCCCGGCCCGGCGTACTCGGCCACCCGGTCGCGTGCGGCTACGACCGGATCCTCGTCTCGGCCGCCGCCCGGGAGCTCCCGACCGAGCTCGTCGACCAGCTCGGTGACGGCGGCCGGATGGTGCTCCCCGTGCGTCGGACCCTGTGGCTCGTCGAGCGCGACGGCGACCGGGTCGAGACGTCCGCGCACGGGTCCTACCTCTTCGTCCCGCTGCGCTGATGAACCCGAGGCACCTGCGACCGGAGACCGCGGCGCCCGCGGTCATCGCCCGCGCCCGCGGCCTGGTCAAGACCTACGGGACCGGCGAGACGGCCGTGCGCGCCCTGGACGGGATCGACGTCGACTTCGCCCGGGCCAGGCTGACCGCGATCATGGGCCCGTCCGGCTCCGGGAAGTCAACCCTGATGCACTGCATGGCGGGCCTGGACCGCTCGACGTCGGGCAGCGTCGTGGTCGACGGCGCGGAGATCAGCGCGATGAACGAGCGCCAGCTGACCAAGCTGCGCCGGACCCGCCTCGGCTTCGTGTTCCAGTCCTACAACCTGGTCCCGACCCTCACCGCGGCGGAGAACATCACACTGCCGCTCGACATCGCCCGGCGCCCGGTCGACCGGGCCCTGTTCGACGACGTCGTCGCCGCCGTCGGCCTCGCGGACCGCCAGCACCACCGCCCGGGCGAGCTCTCCGGCGGGCAGCAGCAGCGGGTCGCGTGCGCGCGGGCGCTGGTCTCGCGGCCGGCTGTGGTGTTCGCCGACGAGCCCACCGGCAACCTCGACTCGCGCTCGTCGGGGGAGATCCTCACGTTCCTGCGGCGCTCGGTGGACGACTTCGGCCAGTCCGTGGTGATGGTGACCCACGACCCTCTCGTCGCGTCGATCGCGCACCGGGTGGTGTTCCTCGCCGACGGGCGCCTCGTCGGCGAGCTGCCCGACCCCACGACGGGCACCATCCTCGACGCCCTGCGCGAGCTGACCTGATGCTCCGGGTAGCCCTGCGCGGGATCAGGGCGCACGTCGTGCGCAACGCGCTGTCGGTGCTCGCGGTGATGCTCGGGGTCGCGTTCGTGGCGGGCACGTTCTCGCTGCGCTCGATGCTCTCCTCGACGTTCAACGAGATCGTCACGAGCGCGCTCACCGGCGACGCGTACGTGCGCGGCGCCGATCCCGCCGGCTCGAGCGACCCGGTCGGTCAGGGCGTCGGCGACGCGCGCAACGCGATCCCCCTCGCCCTCGCGGACGACATCAAGGCGGTCGACGGCGTCGCGCTCGCCCTGCCCGACGTCGGCGGTCCCGCCGTGCTCGTCGGGGCCGACGGCGCGGCGGTCGCCCGCGGGCAGGCCCCGAGCTTCGCGCAGGGGCTGTATCCCGACGAGCCCGCCGTGCAGATCTCCGCCGGCCGCGCGCCGGCCGGGCCGCACGAGATCGCGCTCGCCGCCGAGACCCTGAAGGACGCCGGCCTCGCGCTGGGCGACCGGACGAAGGCCGTGATCGCCGGCGAGGTACGAACGGTGCGGGTCGTGGGGGAGGTCCGGTTCGGGGCGCCGCTCGCGGGCGCGACCATCGTGTTCATCGACGTGCCGACCGCGACGCGCGCCTACGCGCCGAACGGGAAGATCCAGACGATCACCGTGCACGCCGACCCGGGCGTCAGCGAGGGCACCCTGGTGGCCCGGCTGCGGCCCGTCGTCGCCGCGGCGGGAGCGGCCGCCGGCACGCCGGCCGAGGCGGTCAGCGGGGACCGGTTGCGGGCCGACGCCCGCGCGCAGATCGAGCGCGCGCTCGGCTTCATCGAGACGTTCCTGCTCGTGTTCGCGGGGATCTCGCTGTTCGTGGGCGCGTTCATCATCGCCAACACGTTCGCGATGTCGGTCCGTCAGCGGATGCGCGAGTTCGCGCTGCTGCGCGCGGTCGGCGCCTCCCCCGCGCAGGTGTTCGCGTCGATCCTGATCCAGGCAGGCGTGGTCGGCGTGGTGGGCTCGGCGCTGGGCGTCCTGGCGGGGTTCGGCCTGGTGACGGTGCTCCGCGAGGTGCTTGCCCGGTTCGGGATGAGCCTGTCGGGGCGGATCCCGCTCGACGCGTACACGGTCACCCTCTCGCTCGCGATCGGCACCGCGGTGAGCCTCGCGGCCGCGGCGCTGCCGGCCCGCCGCGCGGCCCTCACCCCGCCGGTCGAGGCCATGCGCGACGACGTCGTGGTCACCGAGCGCACGCTGCGCTGGCGCGCACTGGTCGGGACGTTGCTCACCGGGGCCGGGGCGGCGTCGGTGCTGCTGGCCGTGGCGCGGCCCGCGCCCGACGGCGGCCCGCTGCTCGGGTTCGGCGCCGGCGCGGTGCTGGTCGGCGTGCTGCTGCTCGCGCCCGTGATCGCGCGCACGGCTCTCGGCTTCCTCGCGGCGGTGTTCGTCGCGGCGCTCCCGCCGATCGGCCGGTTCGCGCGCGGGAACGTCACCCGCAACCCGCGCCGGACCGCGAACACCGCCGGCGCACTGATGATCGGGATGGCGCTCGTCGGCGCGTCGAGCGTCCTCGCGTCCTCCGCGCAGGGCTCCACCCGCTCGATCGTCACCGAGACGTCGACCGCCGACTTCGTGCTGCGGTCCGCCGACCTCTCGGTCCCCACCGGCGCGCTGGCCGCGGCGTCCCGCGTCGACGGGGTCGCGGCGGCGGACGCGGTCACCCTCGGCTCCGTGCTGGTCGCGCCAGTCGGGCACGCGGCGGGGCCGCCCACGACCGTCGTCGGGCTGGACCCGAAGGCGTTCGGGCGGACGATGGACATCCCGGCGACCGCCGGCTCGCTCGCGAACTTCGCGGCCGGCCAGCTGGCCGCGCAGCAGACCGCGGCGAAGCGCGCGGGCTGGCGGGTCGGGACCTGGCTCCTGCTCACGTCCTCGACCGGTTCGGAGACCGTCCGGATCGGAGCGATCGTCGACTCTCCCGCGATCCAGGCCCCGCTCGTGCTGCCCACGGCCCTGTTCGAGGCGCTGGTGCCGACCTCCCAGCGCCTGGTCAACCTCGTCTTCGTCAAGGCCGCGCCCGGCGCCGACCTGTCGGTGCTGCGCCACGGGCTCACGACGGCGGTCGAGCCGTTCGTCGTGGTGTCCGTGCTGGACAACGAGCAGTTCGCCGGCGCGCTGGCGAAGCAGGTCGACCAGATCCTGGTGATCCTCTACGCGCTGCTCGCGCTGTCGGTGGTGATCGCGATCCTGGGCATCGTGAACACCCTCGCCCTGTCGGTGATCGAGCGGACCCGCGAGATCGGCCTGCTCAGATCCGTCGGCCTCGGCCGGCTGCAGCTCGCCGGGACGGTCACGATCGAGTCGGTGCTCACGGCGCTGTTCGGCACGGTGGTCGGGGTCGGGGTCGGCGTCGCGCTGGCCGCGGCGATGCCGACGGTGTTCTCCGACCAGGGCCTCACCACGCTCGTCGTCCCGTGGGACACGGTCGGATGGATTCTCGCGCTGGCCGCCGTCGTCGGCGTCCTCGCCGCAGTCTGGCCCGCCATCCGAGCCGCCCGCCTGCCGGTGCTGGACGCGGCCACCACGGATTAGCAACCAGCCCCTCGGTACAGCCCTGTGCATCCCCTGGGCGGTTGTCGGTGACTGCCGCTAGGTTGCTGAAGAGCGGTTTGTCATGATTCGCCGGCGCCCCGCACGACCCCGACGTCCCTGCACCTCGCGGAATGAGATCCCCGATGCGTCGACCGTTGCTCGCAGCCCTGACCAGCCTCGCCGTCGCCGCGGCGACCGCCATCGGCGCCGCAGGCGCCACCGCGGCCCCCGAACCCGGACCGGGCTCCTCGGGCATCTCGCGGGCCGCCGCCACGCTCCCCAAGGACAAGGTCGCGCCGGCGCTGGGCAGGGCCGAGGGTCAGGTCACGGCCTTCGTGCAGCTCGCCGCGCCGTCGGCCGTCGAGGTCGCCAGGTCCGGCGCGAACGCCGCCGCCGTGCACGGCGCCGCCACGAAGATCAACGCCCTGGCCGCCGCCGTCGTCCCGCACCGGGTCACCGCGCTCACCGCGAAGGAGTCCGTACCGCAGCGCCTGTCCGTGACGACGAACCTCGTCGCCGGGACCCTGGTGACCGGCGACGCCGCGCAGATCCGCGAGCTGGCCGCGTCCGACCGCGTCGTCGCGATGTACCGGATCGTGCCCAAGAAGGTCGACAACTTGGGCACCGACGCGTTCACGCGCGCACTGGACGCGTGGACCGCGACCGGGGCGACCGGTGCGGGCGTCCGCATCGGCGTCATCGACACCGGGCTCGACTACACCCATGCGGACTTCGGCGGTCCGAGCACGCCCGCGGCGTACGCGAACGCGTACGGCACCAACGGAACCGGCCCCATCCCGGCCGGGTCCTCCGACCCCACCAAGTTCCTCGGCGGCTACGACTTCGCCGGACCGGACTACGACGCCGAGGACCCCACCTCGGTACCCGCGCCGGACGCGAACCCGATCGACTCGGGATACAAGGGCGGGAACGAGGGCCACGGCTCGCACGTCGCGGGCACGGCCGCCGGGTTCGGGGTCCAGCCGGACGGCACGACCTTCCGCGGCGACTACGGCGCACTCACGAATCTGACGAACTGGAAGGTCGGCCCCGGATCGGCACCGCAGGCCGGCGTGTACGCCCTGAAGGTGTTCGGTGACGCGGGCGGCTCGACGAACCTGGTGGTAGACGCACTCGACTGGGCCGCCGACCCGAACGGCGACCACAACTTCAACGACCACCTCGACGTGCTCAACATGTCCCTGGGCTCCGACTTCAGCCCCGCCGACGACCCGGAGAACCTGTTCGTCGACCGAGCCACCGACCTCGGGATGCTCTCGGTCATCTCGGCGGGCAACGGCGGCGACATCACCGACGTCGGCGGCGCGTCAGCCAACGCGCGCACGGCGCTCACGGTCGCGGCATCCGTCGGCAACACCCAGACCTTCGACGCCGTCGAGGTCACGGCGGCCACGAACCCGGCGCGGATCGGCCTCCAGCCGGCCCAGAACTCGGTGGACTACACCGGGACCACAGACGTCACCGCCCCGGTCGCCTTCATCGGTGCGACGGTCAGCGGCTGCACCTCGCTCGCGGACCATGCGGCCGCGCTGGCCGGCAAGATCGCCTGGCTGTGGTGGGACGACAACGACGCCACGCGCGAGTGCGGCAGCGCGACCCGCTGGGGCAACGCGGAGGCGGCCGGCGCCGTCGGGGTGCTGATCGGTACGCAGGCGCCGGTCTTCACGTCCGGGATCGCCGGCAGCGCCACCCTGCCCGGTGCGCAGCTCACCGCGCACAGCACCGCCCTGCTGCTGCCCGAGATCGAGGCGGGCACGCTCGCGGTGCACCTCGGCCCGTCGCTGGCCGGTCAGGCGTTCGTGCACGACGACACCCTCGGCGACACGCTGACCTCGTTCTCTGCGCGCGGGGAGCACGGCTCGCTCGGCATCATCAAGCCCGACGTCGCAGCCCCCGGCAGCAACATCTCGTCGGCGGCGTCCGGCACCGGCAACGGCGCGAACGCGCTCAGCGGGACGTCGATGTCCGCCCCGCACGTCGCGGGCATCGCGGCGCTGGTGCGCGGCGCGCACCCGACCTGGACGCCCTCGCAGGTCAAGGCCGCCGTGATGAATACCGCGACGCACGACGTGTACCGCGACAAGGGTCCGGGCGGCCCGGTCTACGGCCCAGCCCGGGTCGGGTCCGGCCGGGTCGACGCCCTCGACGCCGTGCGCACCCGCGTGCTGGCATACGCCACGGCCGACACCGGCCTGGTGTCGGTGACCTTCGGCGTCGTGCCCGTCGGTGGGACGACGGTGGTCCAGCGCAAGACCGTGTCGGTCCAGAACACCGGCCGGAGCGCGGTGACCTATGCCACCTCCTTCGCCCGTGCCACGACCGCGGGCGGCGCGACCATCACCACGTCGCCGGCCTCGATCACGGTCCCCGCGGGCGGGACCGGCCTGGTCACCCTCACGCTCACCGCGAATCCCGCCACGCTCTCGAAGGACCTTGACCCGACCCAGAACGCGACCTACGACCTCGGTGGACCGATCCCGCGTGACTTCGTCGCGGCCCTGTCCGGTCGCCTCGTGCTGACCCCGCGGTCCGGGGGCGAGCTGCGGGTCCCGGTCCAGGCGGCCCCCAAGCTCGTCAGCAACCTCACCGCGCAGCCGGTCGTGTTCGCGAATCCGGGCGCGCGAACAGCCCCGCTCACGCTCACCGGACGCGGCGTGAACGCCGGCGGCTGGACCTCCCTGATCGCACCCATGCAGCTCGCGGCGACCAGCCCCAAGCTCGACGACGTCCTCGGCATCGCGACCTCACCGTCGTCGGTCCGGGCCGGCGACCTGCGCTACGTCGGGTTCTCCTCGACCGCGCCACAGCTCAAGGCCGCCCACCTCGATCCCACCGGCGGTTCGCTCGCCATCGGGATCGCCACGGACGGCGAATGGGCGAACCTGGGCAGCGCCGTCCTCCCGGTCATCGACACCGACCTGGACGGCGACGGGAGCCCCGACCTGCAGACGGTCGTACAGAAGTTCAGTCCCGACGTCGACATCACGACCGCGCAGACGTACTCCTACGCGACCGGCGAACTGCTCGACGAGGTCCCCGTCAACAGCGTCTTCGGTGACATCGACACGACCGTGTTCGACAACAACGTCCTGGTCATCCCGATGACACTGGCCAACGTGGGCATCACTCCCGGGGTCGTCCCGACGTTCTCGGTGTGGACGTACTCGCTCTACGCACCGGACGGCAGCAACGTCGTCGACCAGGTCGCGCCGTTCTCGGTGGACCCGTACCACCCCGCGTACTGGTTCGACGGCGGGGTGCCGAACTCGCTGCTGTTCGTCGGGGCCCCCGGCACCCCGGTCATCGTGCACCGCGCGGCGACGCCCGGGACCGCGGCCCCGAAGCTGCTCGTGCTGCACACCCACAACGCCACGACGACGAGCCGGGCGCAGGTCGTGGACGTCACCGGCCCGACCCCGAGGCACACGAGCACGACGCTCTCGGTCGGCGGGGAGCTGCGGGTCGGGGCCGAGCTCACGCTCACCGCCCGGATCGCCCCCGACTCGGCGAGCGGCGCGGTCCGGTTCCTGGACGGCACCCGCCGGCTCAGCTCGGCGGCGGCCACCAAGGGCGTGGCGAGCGTGCAGGTAAAGCTCGGCGCCGGGAAGCACACGCTGACGGCCGTCTTCGTGCCCGCCGAAACAACGTGGGCGACGTCCGCGTCGGCGCCGGCGACGGTCGAGATCGCGCGCTGACCGTCGCCACTCACACGCAATACCCCACCCCCAACGCC
>NZ_DATCNW010000141.1:0-2744 GCF_036565025.1 Pengzhenrongella sp. | reverse complement strand
CTTAACGTCCGAGCGTTGACGTCCTATAGGACGTCAACGCTCGGACGTTGCGGGGGTACCGGACGATGCGGGGGGTACCGGACGTTGCGGGAGTACCGGGGATACCGGGCTTGACGACGTGGACGCGGTGGCGCCTACCCGTCGTTGTCGAAAGATCGCACGCGGCTGTCGGTCCGCCGGAAAGCGCCGAGCGCGTTCCGGCGAGCTGACCGCTCTTGACGGCTGTCGGCGAGACGTTGCACGGCGGCACTGAGCTGACGCGAATACCACCGGGGCGGAACCGGATCGACCGGTACCGCCCCTCAGGTTCGACAGTCGCGCCGACACGACTTGATGACGACCGGCGTTGAACACCAGGATCAGAACGGCGGCGGGTCGTCCGCTTCCGATTTCTGCTCCGGCTCCGGCTTCACCTTGGCCGCGGCCCTGGGTTCCGGGTCGAGCCCGGGTTCGGGTTCGACCTGCGGCAGGTGCTCGTGTCCGGGCGGCGGCGGGGAGTTGTAGGCATAGGTGTGCCCGGTGGGCGTGGTCCAGGTGATCGTGCCGTTGTCGGCGCGGTCGTACGTCCAGCCGGCGTGCGTCTTGAGCAGGTGATCCCTTCGACACGCCGGGGAAATGTTCTCCGTGGACGTGGCTCCGCCGGTGCCGTCGGGGTTGAACGGCACCCGGTGATCAAGGTCGCAGTGGCGCGCGGCGGCGTTGCAGATCGGGGACACGCAGTACGGGTCGCGGGCGCGGATGATCTCCGCGAGGTCCTCCGGCGGGCGGTACCGGGTCTTGCCCACGTCCAGGACCGTGCCGGTCTGGAGATCGGTCACCAGCCGCCGCCAGGTCCCGTTCGCGGTGAGGCGCCGGGCGGTCTGCGCGGTGACCGCGCCGTACCCGGCGAGCTGGGCGGGGTCCTCGTCCAGCCCGAGCAGCGTCGCCAGCGATACCGTCACGTCGACGCGCACCTGCCCCGCGACACCACCGATGCCGCCGCCCGTACCCGCCGCACAGCGGCTGGCACCAGGCAAAGCCGAGCCCTCGCCCAAGTCCGAGTCCGTGCCGGTCTCGGTGTTGCTGACCGATTCGCTGGGCTCGCTGGCCACACGCGCGTCGTCGCAGGTGCAGCCGTCGTTGCCGAGCAGGGTGGCGGTGTAGGCGTCGGCGCGGAGCTGGTCAATGGTGCGGGTGTCCCCGGCGCGCTGGGCCTTGTGGGCGGCGGCGCTCAGGGCGGTGTCGATCGCGGTCGCGACGAACGCGGGCAGCACGGACCAGATGCCGGCCATCCCGTCCGGGAGGACCTTGGGCTTGCACACGCGCCGGGTGTCGACCGCCCGCGCCGTGCGCTTCTCGGCGTCGGCCGGGTCGACCGCGATCAGGGCCTTCTGCAGGTCGCCGCGCAGCTGGGTCGGGGTCCGCTCACCCGCCGTGGGCAGCACCACGTCCTCGACGACCTACGCCACCTGCCACGGAACGTCCTTCAGCGCGGCGACCACGATCTTGGCCTTGCCCCAGTCCAGATCCCCGACCTCCAACGCGTCCCCGGTGGCCATCAGCTGGCGGGCGAACAGCAGGCCCGCCTCCACCAGCTCCCGCCCGGCCCGCCGGGAGGTGCCCAGCCGGGCGGCGACCTCCTCGCCGACGATGCCGGGCTGGCTGACCGCGACGGGCCAGTCCGGGTTCATCGCATCCCGCCGCGAGAGGACCTCGATCGCGGCCAGCTGGCGGGCCTTCGCCCAGGACGCGGTCCGCTCGAACGCGGCGATCTGCTCGACCAGCTCGTAGTCCGGCAGCTGCTCGGAGTCCACCGAGTCGGCCCAGCCCGCCAGGGCCGCGGACCCCGGCGCCAGGTCCATCCGCTCGCACGGCCGCGGGTCCTGGTGCTCGCTGCGAGCCAGCGCCTCGAAGAACGCCTCCCGCTCCAAGAACTCCGCGACCTCGGCCGCCAAGAACTTCGAATCCTCATACCGCGCGTCGTCCGCCGCCCATAAAGCCAACAACTCCGCCGACGGCTCAACAAAGGCCGCGACCCGCTCGTCGCCATCCCCGCCGAACCCGTGATTGAACATGTGTTCTATGATACCGGAACGATCGAGAGTGTCAATAGCTCAGACGCGATTCCTCTGCACGAATTTGGCTGGCATTGAGGCGCTCACACTCGACTCAAAGAATGGCCCGCCCGGACACCAATGACGACACGATCGCGATCGTCTCACGGGGCGTCGAAGTCAGTCGACGGGTGGACGCGACCGTGCGACGACGGCAATGTGGTTGCTGGAGGTCGGGTACCTCCTCGCTCTCTGCTGCAGGGGAACCCGTCGTCGATCAGCTCGGTGACGTTCTGGCTTGTGGCCGGCCTCATCGTCGGCCGTTTCTCGGTCTCGCCTCGCACGCCGTGCGACATGCGAACGAAGCGTCGGCGGGGGCAATCGCAGAATTGCTCATCGGGGAGGGCGTCTACGGTCTGGCGTCGTCACCGACACGACCTCGACGCAGACCTGGTGGGCTGAGATCGCCATGGCCGTCGTCGGCCTGGTCGGGGTCGCGCGCTGGCGGATGCGCCACATATGGCTGCTCCGCTCACCAGCAGAATGAGCGAGACGACGTCAAGGGCCAGCTCCCAATGGACGTAACTTAAGGTCCACGCAGGCGGGATCCAGAGGAGGATCCCCGCTCGGGGGCGACTGGCAGGGGGTCCTAAGTTGCGACCATTGGGGCTTGGCGGGTCGGGCCCGGTTGGTTCTCGGCGGCTCGGCCGA
>NZ_DATCNW010000140.1:0-3940 GCF_036565025.1 Pengzhenrongella sp. | reverse complement strand
GTCCTGGAGGTCGCGCCGTGCGACGAGCTCGCCACCGGGGCCGACGCGGCGCCGGCCGAACGTGCGCGCGCGGCCGCGTTGCGCGCGCGCGGCGCCGAGCTCGCGGCGCAGCCCGGGCGCCTGGCCCTGCTCGTCGCCGGTTCGCTGAGTGCCCGCCGCGGCACCGGGGCGCCCCTCGCGCCGGACGAGCGCGCCGGACCGCTGGACGACGCGGTCCTGGAGGATCTGGCGACGGCGGACCCGCCCGCGCTGGACCGGCTCGGCCGGATCTCGGGTTCCCTCGCGGCCGAGCTGGCGGTCACCGCCTGGGCCCCGCTCCAGGTTCTGCTCGGGGCCGCCGAGGCGGCCGGGCCGCTCGATGCGAGCGTCGAGCACGCTTCCGCGCCGTTCGGGGTCACCTATGCGGTCACCGTCTGGCGGGCGTCGCGATGAGCGCGGACGAGTCCACGGGCACGGGCGCGGCGCCGCTCGCGGTCGCCGTCGTCGGCCCGACGGCGACCGGCAAGTCCGACCTGGGCCTCGCCCTGGCCGAGCGGCTCGGCGGCGAGGTCGTGAACGCCGACGCGATGCAGCTGTACCGCGGGATGGACATCGGCACCGCGAAGCTCTCGGTCGCCGAGCGGCGCGGCATCGCGCACCACCAGCTCGACGTGCTCGACGTCGGCGAGGACGCCTCGGTGGCCCGGTACCAGCTCGAGGGACGCCGCGACCTGGCGGACATCGCCGCGCGCGGCGGGCGCGGCGTCGTCGTCGGCGGTTCGGGTCTGTACGTGCGTGCGCTGCTCGACAAGCTCGAGTTCCCCGGGATCGACGCCGACGTCCGGGCTCGGCTCGAGGAGCGCGCGGAGCGGCACGGCACCCGGCACCTGCACGACGAGCTCGCCCGCCTCGACCCGGCCGCGGCGATCGCCATCGGGCCGGCGAACACCCGCCGGATCGTGCGGGCGCTGGAGGTCATCGAGATCACCGGACGGCCGTACACCGCCAACCTCCCCGAGCAGGTGTACGTCGTGCCGGCCGTGCAGATCGGCCTGGACTGCGATCGTCCGGTGCTCGACGAGCGGGTGGCCCAGCGCGTGACGCGGATGTGGGAGCAGGGGCTCGTCGAGGAGGTGCTCGGCCTGCTGCTGCAGGGCATGGGGCGCACCGCGGCCCGCGCCGTCGGGTACGCCGAGGTGATCGCGATGATCCGCGGAGAGGGCGACGACCAGACGGCGCGCGCGGCGATCGTGGCCAACACCCGGCGGCTCGCACGCAAGCAGATGACGTGGTTCGGCCGCGACCCACGAGTGCACTGGCTCGACTCGCGCGACCCGGACGTGCTGGTCCGGGCGCTCGACGTCGTCGCGGCCGCGGACCGGGGCGAGAGCCCCGCCCCGACGACGCGCCGTACCCTGGGATCATGACCAGCCCCGCGACCTCGTCCGTCAACCGGCGCCTGCGCTTCGCCAAGGGCCACGGCACGCAGAACGACTTCGTGCTCCTCGACGACCGTGCCGGAGCCCTCGACCTGACGCCCGCGCTGGTGCGGGCGCTCGCCGACCGCAGGGCCGGCATCGGCGGCGACGGGGTGATTCGCGTCGTTCCCACGGCGTCCGTGCCCGAGGGGGCCGCGATCCTCGCGGCGGACCCGGGCGCGATCTGGTTCATGGATTACAGCAACTCCGACGGCTCGGTCGCCGAGATGTGCGGCAACGGGGTCCGGGTGTTCGCGGCCTACCTCGAGCGGCTCGGGCTCGCCGAGGTGCCCGAGGGCTCGGGCCACGCCGACGCCGCGCTCGCGATCGGCACCCGTGCGGGGGTGCGGTACGTGCGCCGCGAGAAGAACGGCTGGTATTCGGTCGACATGGGGCCGTGGCGCCTGACCGGCGGGAAGGACGCCGCGATCGCGGGCACCGACGCCGAGGTCGCCGTCGCCGGGCTGGAGATCGCGCGGCCGGCGCTGCGCGTCGAGGTGGGCAACCCGCACGTCGTCCTCGCGCTCGCCGACGTCGATGAGCTCGAGGCCGTCGACCTGACGCGCGCGCCCGACGTCCGACCGGTGCCGCTGCACGGCATCAACGTCGAGCTCGTCGTCCCGCTGGGCGAGGAGCTGGACGACGACGGCGCGGTCGTGGGCCGGGTGCGCATGCGCGTGCACGAGCGGGGCTCCGGCGAGACCCGGTCGTGCGGCACCGGGGCCTGCGCCGCCGCGCTTGCGGTCCGGACCTGGGCCGGCGCCGGTGCACCCGACGCCTGGCTCGTCGAGGTCCCGGGCGGCACGGTCCGCGTGCGCCTGCTCCCGTCGGGCCACGTCGAGCTGGCCGGCCCCGCCGAGCTGGTCGCCGAGGGCGAGATCGACCCGGGCGCGCTCGGGCTCGACATCCAGATCAAGGCCTGAAACGCGACGAGCGGCGAGGCCGACGACGAGGCGGCGCGCAGGTCGCATGACCGCCGGCGGGCAACTCTCTTGTCCGCAATCGGGTAGCCGCACGGGCGTCTCCGGGCAGTCGCTCGTGACGCTGTAACCCCTGTGCGCGAGGTCCGAAAGCCGCCGGTGCGGGCAGCCAGGGGTGTTGCACAATCCGGTGTGACCATCTTGTTCAGCCCATTGCCCGTTTCTTTCCCGATGACCTCGATCCGTGCCTGGACCGATCGCGAGGGCGGTGCGCCGTTGCGCTGCTGTTTGCGCGACAGTCACGTCGGTGAACGTCTGCTTCTGGGGGCTGTCGCCCCGCCGGGACCGTTGGGTGCCTACGCCGAGATCGGTCCGGTGTTCGTCCATGCCGACCATTGCCAGGGGCCGGCATCTCCCGGCTACCCGGAGGCTTTCCGCGATCGCCCGCTCGTGTTCCGTGCCTACAACAACGCCGGCGAGATCGTCGGCGGCGAGATCGTCGAACCTGGTCGCCACCAAGAGGAGGTGGCTGAGCGACTCCTGTCCACGCCCGGGACTGTCTTCCTGCACAGCCGGAACCTCATCCACGGCTGCTACATGTTCGCCATCGGCAGTGTCGAAGCCTGACCGTTGAACGATCCGTGCGCGAACCCGAACTGACCACCGAGGCGAACCAGGTGCCCGCTCCGGAACAGACCTGATCGCGGCGCCGTTGGGAACGGGTAGGGCCGCGCGCGTCGCCGCCGAGGTCGAGACCCGGGTCGGGTCGTTGGTTGTGGCGAGGTGAGATCGTGAGGTCGGGAGCGTTGTGCTGAGGATCGCTGAGACGAGAGGGCTGTGATGAGTGCAGAACCGGTCGCGCGCCTGGAACCCGGCGAGCTGCCCGGCCCGCTCGGGGAATCCGCGACGCTCGTCCAGTTCTCCAGCACGTTCTGCGCGCCGTGCCGCGTCACTCGACGAGTTCTCGACCGCGTCGTGGCGACCACGACCGGCGTCGCGCACGTCGAGCTCGACATCGCTGACCATCACGCGCTCGGCGAGCGGCTCGGGATCATCGTGACGCCGACCGTGATCATCCTGGACGCCGACGGCGTGGAACGGCGCCGGGCGGAGGGCGCCCCGACGCTCGCCCAGGCCCGCGCCGCGCTGGCATCGGTCGCGAGGACGGCCGGGCCGCCGGACGCCGATCCGATCTGACCGCGCCGAACCCCGTTTGCGCCGCGAGATGCGAGTTCCTGTCCTCGCTCCCGCGATCCGAACAACAACAACGGCTCTCCTGACCGATCCTTGGGTCGTTGAGCGTGGCGCTGAGTTGCTTCGCGGAGGCACTGAGGTGCTTCGCAACGGCGCTGAGGCCCCGATGCGTGCGGATCGGGGTTCGCCGACGCTGTTCGCCGATCTCACGCGAGTTCGTCGGACAGTCAGTGTCCGAGATCGAGGCAACTCTCCGAGTTCGACGCGTGCCATCCCGCTCGATCACCGACCCGCGTACCGACGACCCGCCGGCCAGTCCGCCTGCTCGACCTCAGTGCAGCGCTCTGTGCAGCGAAAGTGCACCAAAAC
>NZ_DATCNW010000139.1:0-51421 GCF_036565025.1 Pengzhenrongella sp. | reverse complement strand
GTTTTGGTGCACTTTCGCTGCACAGAGCGCTGCACTGAGGTCGAGCAGGCGGACTGGCCGGCGGGTCGTCGGTACGCGGGTCGGTGATCGAGCGGGATGGCACGCGTCGAACTCGGAGAGTTGCCTCGATCTCGGACACTGGCTGTCTGACGAACTCGCGTGAGATCGGCGAACAGCGTCGGCGAACCCCGATCCGCACGCATCGGGACCTCGGCGCCGTTGCGAAGCACCTCAGTGCCTCCGCGAAGCAACTCAGCGCCACGCTCAACGACCCACGGATCGGTCAGGAGAGCCACAACAACTCACGGTCCGGCGCTCAAATCGACCGTCAAGACTTTCCGCTTGAGATTGGCGGGCAGATTCGTTGTCGGGTCCGGGCCGAGATCTGATTCGGAGACAAGGGTCCTGAGCACCGGCCTGAGCTGCGGACCGCACCGGCGACGACGCGCCGGGTGACTTGACCCCCGACTCAACGCTGTGCGAAGGTATTTGCGATCCAGAATGTTTACGTAAACATCAGGTCAGAATCCGACGCCGAGTGACTCGACGTCGGCCGATGAAGCTCGTCACAACCCATCGCAGCGTTGCCATGGAAAGCAGATCATCGATGAAGCGACACCTCCGTTCCCGGCGACTCCTCGCTGGCCTGAGCGTCACCGCACTCGCCACGACGGGCCTGGGCCTGTCGGGCGCGGCCGGCGCCGCCGACCCGGCCGCCGGCGTCGGCCCCGCGAAGCCGGAGGTCGTCCACGTGCGGCTCGACCCCTCCTACCAGCAGCAGAAGTTCCAGGGCTGGGGCACCAGCCTGGCGTGGTTCGCGAACGCGACCGGCGGCATGCCCGACGAGATCCGCAACAAGCTCGCGGACATGGTGTTCGGCGCGGACGGCCTCAACCTGAACATCGCCCGGTACAACATCGGCGGCGGCAACGCCCCGGACGTCAAGAACTACCTGCGCCCCGGCGGAGCGGTCGAGGGCTGGTGGCAGGCGCCCGCGGGCACCACGCGCGCCGACGTCGACTGGTGGGACGCGAACGACCCCGCCGACTGGAACGCCGACGCCGACCGGACCCAGCGCTGGTGGATCGACAAGATCAAGGACCGGGTGGACACCTGGGAGGCGTTCAGCAACTCCCCGCCCTGGTTCATGACCAACAGCGGCTTCGTCTCGGGCGGCCTGGACTCGGGCGCCGACCAGATCAAGGAGTCCAGCGTCGAGGACTTCACCGCGTACCTGGTGAAGGCGGTCGAAGAGCTCGAGCTGGCCCACGGGATCAAGGTCGCCGCGATCGACCCGTTCAACGAGCCGAACACGAACTACTGGAGCACGCAGCTCGACGCAGCCGGGAACCCGACCGGCGGGGGCCAGGAGGGCGCCCACGTGAGTCCCGAGATGCAGCAGAAGGTGATCCGGGCGCTGGCCGCGCGGCTCGCGGGAGCGAACACCGACGCGGTGATCTCCGCGATGGACGACACGAACCCCTCGAACGTCGCCAAGAACTGGAACACCTACCCGGCCGACGTGCGCGCGCTCGTCGCGCAGCTGAACACGCACACCTACGGCACCGGCGGCCGCACCACCGTGCGCGACCTGGCGAAGGCCGCGGACAAGCCGCTGTGGATGAGCGAGTTCGGCGGCAGCTGGGGCAACAGCCAGAACTTCACGTCGATGGACTCCGGCGTCGGCATGGCCCAGCACATGATCGACGACCTGCGCGAGCTCGAACCGTCCGCGTGGGTGTTCTGGCAGCCGGTAGAGGACTACAACAACATGAAGCCGGACGGCCAGGGGTGGCTCGGGGCCAACTGGGGGAGCATCCAGATGCCCTTCGACTGCACCGCGGCGGACACCCTCGCGACCTGCCCGATCCACACCAACACCACGTACGACACCGTGCGGAACTTCACCCACAGCATCCGCCCAGGTGATCACCTCATCAATGTCAACGACACGTCGAGCGTCGCGGCGGTCGGCGCCGACGGGACCTCGGCCACGGTCGTGCACGTCAACCACTCGGCGGCCACGAAGACGGTCGACCTCGACCTGTCCGGCTTCGGTCGCATCGCGCCGCGCGCCACGGTGACGGCGGTGACCACGAGCACCGGCGGGGCGCTGGTCAAGGGCAGGCCCGTCCGCATCACGGACACGCACGCGTCGATCCAGGTCCCGGGGGAGTCGGTCACCACGTTCCTGGTCGAGGGCGTCAGCGGCATCGCGAAGGACGCGCCGCTCGTGCTCTCCGGCCACGTCTACCGCCTGCAGGGCGTGCAGAGCGGCAAGTCCCTCGCGCCGGTCGCGGCCGGCGCCGCCATCCGCAGCACCGACCCGGCGGCGGCCGACCAGCTGTGGCGCCTGACGAAGCTGGCGCGCGACGACAGCAACCGTGCGCGGTACTCGGTGGTCTCCGCGACGACCGGGCGGCAGCTCGCCGTGCGCGACGGTGCGATCGTGCTCGAGGGGGCCCAGCGGAGCCCCGACGATGCCGCGCAGTGGATCCTGTCCACGACCGGCGACCGCACCTGGACGCTCGTCAACGTCGCGTCCGGGCTGCTGGCCGAGGTCGGCGGCCAGGCCACGGCCGACGGCGCGCCGGTCACCGCCTACCTGCCGGGCTCGGGTCCCAACCAGCGTTGGACGATCATCGACGAGACGGTCCTGCGCACGACGCCGGTCGAGTCGTTCACCTCCCCGGGCACCGCGCCGGCGCTGCCCGCCACGGTCGCCCCGGTGTTCCGGGACGGTGCCCGCGGCGATCTGCCGGTCCGGTGGGTTCTCCCGTCGGATGCCCGCTGGGCGACACCGGGGACGGTCCAGGTGGCCGGAACCGCGACCGATCCCCTCGGGCGGACCGTCAAGGCGTCCGCAACCGTTACCGTCGACACGATCGTGGCGACCCTGCCCGCGAGGGCCAAGGCCTACGTCGGCGGGCAGCCCGTGCTCCCGGCGACGGTCACCGGGGTCGGCGCGTCAGGCGCCGAGGTCTCGCTGCCGGCCACCTGGAGCACGGCACCGGCCGGTGCGTTCGACGCACTCGGCGTCGTCCCGCTGGCCGGTGTCGCGCAGGTCCGCGGCGCCGACCCCGTCGCGGCGACGGTGCGCGTGCAGGTCACCGAGCCGGGCGAGCGGAACGCCGCGCTCGACGCCGGCACCGGGGTCACCGCCACGTTCACCGAGGGCGGCTACTTTCCCGCCGGAGTGGTGAACGGTGACCTCACCGACAAGGCCTGGTCGAACTGGGTGCCGGGAACCAAGGACGTCACCGACACCCTCACCGTCACCCTCCCGCGCGCCGCCGACCTGACCCACGTGACGACGCACTTCTTCCTCGACGGCGGGATGCGGAGCGTCGCGCAGAGCGTCCGCCTGCAGCTCCGCACGCCCGACGGCGGCTGGGTCGACGCGAGCGGCGATGTCCCGGTCAACCCCGACGGCGGGACGTCGTCGGTCATCGACCTGCCCGCTGCGGGCAGGACCGACGCCGTCCGCGCGGTGCTGACCGCGCGCCCCGGGGAGCACCTCACGGTCAGCGAGGTCGAGGTCTTCGCCAAGGCGCCCGGGGTGTCGGCGGACGCCGCGGCCGCTTCGATCGCGGTCGACGGCACCCCGATCCCCGGCTTCGACCCGAAGACGGCGACCTACACGGTCGACGTCGGACGCGCGAAGGGGATCGTCACCGCGGTCGCCGCCGACCCGTACGCGACGGTGAGCGTGCAGCAGGCCGACAGCTCCGGATCGACCGCGCTCGTCACGCTGACCAGCGAGGACGGCGGCCAGGTGCAGACCTACACCGTCCATCTCCTCCGGTAGCCGGCTGCCCGCCGGTCGGCCCTGCGGCCGGCCCGCGGACCTGCCGCCGCGCACGTCACGGCACGATGATCGTCTTGCCGGTGGCCTGGCTGGTGCGGGCGCGCGCGACGGCGTTCGGCACCTCCGCGAGCGGAACCTCGGCGTCGATCCGCACGCGGACCTGGCCTTGATCCGCGAGCACGGCGAGAGCCTCGAGGTCCTGACGGGTCGCGTTGTTGTAGAGGTTGACTCCCGTGAGTGCCAGGCTCGCGAGCCGTTCGGGTTCGGCGGCGCCGTTGGTGCTGACCAGGACGCCGCCGGGGCGCAGCAGGGCGGCGAACGGGTTCGCACCACCCGGACCGGTGATCAGGTCGAGCACGGCATCGATGCCGTCCGGGTGCGCAGCGCGGACCTGGTCGAGCGTGGGCGCGACGGTGAAGTCGACGATGTGGTCGGCGCCGAGGTCGCGCAGGTGCTCGGCCAGGTGGCCCGGCGCGGTGGCCAGCACCCGGGCTCCGCCGCCGGCGGCGAACTGGACCGCGGACTGCCCGACACCTCCGGAAGCCCCGTTGACCAGGATCGTGTGCCCCGGCGCGAGGGCGGCCGCCTGGACCGCCTGGTACGCCGTGATGCTCGCGGTGGGCAGTGCGGCGGCGACGGTGAACGGCACCCCGTCGGGGATCCTGGCCACCTTTCCGGTCTCGGCGACGACGACGTACTCGGCGAAGGAGCCCTGCCCCCGGGGCAGCCCCATGAACTGCCCGTAGACGCGGTCTCCCGGGTGGAAGTCGGTGACGTCGCTGCCGACCGCCGTCACGACGCCCGCGCCGTCGGAGCCCATGACGAAGGGAAAGGCGTGCTCGACCATTCCGTCGAGCGCTCCGTCGGCAACCTTCCAGTCGAACGGGTTCAGCCCGGCGGCATGGATTCGGATCAAGAGCTCGCCGGGTTCCGGCTCCGGCACGGGAATCTCCACCAGCTCCGGCTCGGCGCCGAAGCCTTTGATCACTACTGCACGCATCGCGTGTCTCCTTGGAGGTTGTCGAGGGTTCTGGGACGGGGTGGGCCGGCTGGCGTGCGGTCCGCTGGTGCGCTCAGCCGGCGAGGAAGGCCGGCTCCGGGGCGACCGGCAGCAGGATCGTGTGATGGGTGTGCTCGGCCTTCGCGTGCAGGTAGCGCAGGTTGCTCTCGCTGGCGAAGACCCCGGTCCGTACGGTGCGCCGGATCGGGACGCCAAGGTCGCGCAGCTGGGCCGCCTTGTCGGGATTGTTGGTGAGCAGGTCCACCCGGGTGATGTCCAAGGCGGCCAGCATCTGCGCCGCAGCGGTGTAGTCGCGCGCGTCCTCGGCGAAGCCCAGGGCGGTGTTGGCCTCATACGTGTCCAGCCCGGCGTCCTGCAGGGCGTAGGCGTCGAGCTTGTTGTACAGGCCGATGCCGCGGCCCTCCTGGCGCAGGTACAGCAGCACACCGCCGGACGCCGCGATCCGTTCGACCGCCTCGCGGAACTGCGGGCCGCAGTCGCAGCGGGTGGAGCCGAACACGTCGCCGGTCAGGCATTCCGAGTGCAGGCGCACCAGCGGGATGTCCCCGTCGGCCAGATCACCGAACCGCAGCGCGAGGTGCTCCTGCCCGTCGGCCAGGCCGTGAAAGGTCGTGACCTCGGCACTCGCGGTGTACCCGTCGGCGAAGCGCAGCGGGACCCGGACCTGCGTCCGAATCGTCGCGCCGCTGCGTGCATGGGGGGTGTCCGTCCCGATGTCGCTCCACGCCTCGGCGAGGGGACCGGCGATCGGGTCATTGACGAGGGACTTCATGGCTGCTCCCTGGAAGACAGTCGTTCGAATTTGAAGTATCACGGGAACGTAGCAGACCGTTCGAGTTTGAACAACCTTGTTGTAGGCTGGATTCCATGGCGAACCCGAACTGGCTCGACGAGGAGGAGATGCGCGCCTGGCGGGCGTTCATCGCCACGAGCGCGCTCCTGGATCGCCGCCTCGACCAGCAGCTGAGGGCCGACGCCGGCCTGTCCCATCTGCAGTACGGGATCCTGGTCCGGCTCTCAGCCGCCGACGGCCACGCCATGCGGATGACCGAGCTGGCCGACGATCTGCTGAACTCCAAGAGCGGGCTCACCTATCAGGTCTCCCAGCTGGAGAATGCGGGCCTGGTGGAGCGAGCCCCGTGCAAGGTCGATGTCCGCGGCGTCTACGCCGTCCTCACCGACAAGGGGCGCCAGCTCCTCGAGCGCGCAGCGCCCGGCCATGTCGACGCCGTCCGGGAGCTGTTGATCGACGTCCTGACCCGCGATCAGATCACCGCGATCGCCGACGGGTTGGGCGAGGCGTGCCGGCGCATGCTCGCCGGGGATGGAGCCCCCACGCCGGCGTCCTGACGACGCCGACGGGGTCCGCCTGAATGCTGACCTGACCCTCCGGGGGCTCGGGAGCTATCCCAGTGCGACGAAGAGGCTGTCGGACGATCCGGCCAGCTGCCCCGATGATCCGTACAGCCTTCCGTCGACCACGGACAGGAACAGTCCGTTCGGGATCGTGGTCTTCCAGCGCAGCCGACCGTCGTCCAGCCCATACGCGCCCAGCAGGGTCGCGCTGTGCCCGACATCGCCCACCTGGTCCTGCCCGAGCAGCAGGACGACCCGCCCGTCGGTGACTATCCAGCTGCTTGGCGAGGCCTTGACCTTGGTCGTCCAGACCGCCTTGCCCGTTCGTCCGTCGATCGCCTGCAGGGTGTCGGTCCCGGCCATGATGATCCGGCCGTCGACGACCGCTATCGGGCCGTCTGCGCCGCCCGGCGCGGTCCAGCGGTGCTTGTGGGACGCGCCGTCGTACGCGATCACGTGCTCCCCGTCGTCGGAGATCAGCAACAGCAGGTCGGCGAGCGAGCCATCGTCGGGCTGCACTCCCAACGGGTAGCCCTCCGCGGTGAATGACCGTCCGGTCGCGAGCTCGGTGATCTTCGTCGCCGGTCCGGCGTCGAGCCGCGCCGCGAAGAGCTTCCCTCCCGGCAGGGCGTCGATCCAACCGCCGGCGCCGGTCGCCGGGTCAGAGATGGCGGAGTGGAGGACCTTCCCGTTGCTCGAGAGCAGCCAGGACGAGTCGACGTTGGAGTCTTTGTCCGCGCCGAAGGCGCGCACGACGACGACCTGGCCGGCGACGTACGCCATGACCCTTGGTCTGCCGAAGTCATCCAGGGGTGCCCGGTCCGGGCTGGTGAAGGTCCAACGGTCGGCGGCGCCCAGCGCGTCCGTCCGCGTCACCCGGACGTGACCGTCCGGGTCGATCTGGCTGGTCACGAGGTCGCTGCCAAGGCGACTGACGACCGTCGTCGGCGGCGTCGGCTGGTCGAGAAGGACCGCGCCACTTCGCGCGTCGATCGTCAGCCGTCGGGCCTTGGTCACGAAGACGCCCGACCCTGCCACGCTGGATTCGAGCGTCTCTGACTCGTCCACGACGACGCAGACGATCACCTCCGGGCTCCCGGCCGCCGCCCGCGGGCGGGATGCTCGGGGCCAGGCGCACCGGGTACCGAACGTGACCTCACCGGGACCGCGTGCTGCGACCCGCCAGATCGTCTTGCCCGTCCCCGGAGCGAGGGCCACCACCGCGATGCTCCCGTCGGAGCGTTCTTCCACGGCGAGCAGGTGGCCAGCGAACGTTCCCTGGTCAGCGATCAGCGCGTCGTCGATGCGCCACAGCTCGTGCACGGGGCCGGCGAGCGGAGCGAGCATCCCGTCGACGTCGGCCAGTGCGTCCAGGCGAGCGCTCTCGCGTCGGTCGGCGACCACCAGGCCGACGCCGATGACCAGGGCCACGACGGCCGCGACCGGCCACCACCGGCGCACGCGGCGGGGCCACGCGGACATTTGCGAACCTCTGAGGCCGTCGAGCGGCCCGTCCGGGGCATCCGCGCCGCCCGAACCGTCCGGCGCGCCGTCGTGGGGCTCGTCGACGAGGACGACGTCCTGCATCTCCCGCCGGGACCTGCGCATGGCGTGACTTTACGCAGCGGATCGCCCGAGCCGGGCCGATGCCGGAATCCTTCGCAACGCGACGCTCACCACAGGCGCCGAGGCAAAGCAAAGGCCCCCTGTCCAGCGTTGCGTGCACTCCGCTTCGGCGAGTTCGCCGAGTTGCGTCGCCGAGACATCGACGTACGCCAGGCGGTCATACATGTGCGGAGGGGGGACACGCATCGGCTCGGAGATCGTCGTGGGCACCCCCAAGTCGACCGCAGTATTCCGCGACATGAGCATCCCCCCGCACCTGCTGCCCATGCTCAGGTCTCATCTGAACCGGTACACCGGTACTTGGCTCGACGCGCTGCTCTTCGCGGCCGTCGACGGGCGGCAGCTGAGCCCGAACAGGGGTGTCATTCGTGGTCGCTTCCGGTGAGATCGAGGGTGATCGACGGTTTGGCCTGAACATCGCGGAGGAACCCGCTGTCCGCGGCGGCCCACTCGGCAGTGCCGATCGTGGTGATCTGCACGGGGAGGTGCAGGGCGTCTTCCATGCGCGCATTCGCTCGGCGCAGGTCACTCCCGGGTGGCCCACCGATCACCAGGACGTCGACGTCGCGCGGTTGCGGGCCGGCATGGCCGAGGAATCGTGCGGCCCACGAGCCGAAGATCAGCGCCTGGTCGATCCCCGCGACTGGAGCGAGCTCGTCGCGGATGACGAGAACGGAACCGAATGACCGGGCGAGGATCGCCACGAGGGGCTGGTGGTACGGGCTCGAGACGTCAGCGGAGACCAGGCGCGCGCGCCCCACCCGGCGGTCTTTGAGCAGGCCTGCACCGATGAGCCGGTTGACCTCACGCAGGGCGTTCGGCGGGCGGATCCCAGCGAGCCCCCGCGACAAATTGAAGGCTCGGTAGGGCCATGACGACGAAGGCCGTCGTCGTCGTGGCGTTGATACCCCCAGGGGTATGATGACCCATCTGAAGTTGCCTACTCGGGGAGTCACTCATGTGTAGTCCTGCTCGTTGCGCGCGTTGCGGAAAGACCACCTGGACCGGTTGCGGCCTGCACGTCGATTCCGTCATGGCGAGCGTCCAGCCGGCCGAGCGGTGCACCTGCCGATGACACCCGAGAGGACCACGAGCATGAATTACGGCATCAGGACAACTCTGGACCAGCCCTTCACGCAGACCCTGAGGGCCGTTCGCGACGCGCTCCTCGGTCAGGGTTTCGGCATCCTGACCGAGATCGACATGGCGGCGACGATGAAGGCAAAGCTCGACGTCGACATCGCTCCGCAGGTGATTCTCGGCGCGTGCAACCCGCCGCTGGCCTACCGGGCGCTGCAGGCAGAGGAGTCGGTCGGGCTGCTCCTGCCGTGCAACGTCGTGGTGCGTTCGGCCGGCGGCGGGCGCACCACCGTCGAAGCCCTCGACCCGCATGTCATGGTCGCAGTCACGGGCAACGAACAGCTCGGTGCCGTCGCCGATGACGCGGCCTTGCGGCTGCGTGCGGCGTTGGGCAGCCTGGGCGGGGCGGCTGCCGTGCCGGCCGCTCAGGGCCGAACATCGGCCGGCGCGTCGTCCGACGCTCAGGCTGAGGACGTGCTGCCCGGATCTCAGGGCACACCTGCATCTGGCGCTGTGGCGATGCCACAACCGTGAGCGACCGTCGACGAGCCTGACATCCGTGCCGAACCGTGGGCCGAACGAGCGTGATCGAGCTCCCGTTCTGAGCATCGGGGCCTGCCCGCGCGGGTGGCACGCGCGCGGCTCTATTGCACGCCTATTGCACGCGGACGCAAAGCGAAGGCCCCTGACCAGCGTTTGCGATGGTCAGGGGCCTTAGATCTTGCTCCCTCGACTGGACTCGAACCAGTAACCGTCCGATTAACAGTCGGATGCTCTGCCAATTGAGCTACGAGGGATCGCGTGGAAAACTCTAACAGCCCTACAGGGGTAGTCCGGCCGCTCCGCGCACCCGGGCCTCCGCAGCCTCGACCAGCGCGGCGATCGCCGGGTCGGCGAGATCGACCTGCGTATTGCCGATCACCTGGGAGAACAGTAGCCCGTCCTCGCCTCGTCGCAGCGCCACCCGGACCTGCCGGCCGTGCGGGAGCTTCACCGTCTCGCCGTGCACGACCGAGGACTGCACCCGTTCGCGCAGCGCCCGGGCGAACGCCGGGTGCCGGTGGTCCACCAGCGGCAGGTCCAGCGTCCCGCCGTCGACCCACACGACCGTGATCGTCTGGGTGTCGGCGTCCAGGCTTGCCCGGTCGACGTCGGACCACGGTCGGCGCAGGATCTTCCCGTCGCTGCCCGCCGCGTAGAGCGCGAGCCGGGAGGCGATCGCCCAACCGCCCGTGATCTCGCCCGAGGCGATGACCCGGTCGCCGTGCGCGAGCACGAGGCGGCTCCGCACGGCGGGCGGAAGGGCGTTGGGGTGGGCGAACAGCGGCATGCCTCTACGATAGTGCGCCGCGCCGGTTCGATCACTTGGCGGCGCGCTGCATGGCGACCGCTGCTCTCCGAGTAGCCTGAGCGTTCGTCGGGGGCAGTAGCTCAGCCGGTCAGAGCAGCGGACTCATAATCCGTCGGTCGTGGGTTCAAGCCCCACCTGCCCCACCCCTTGCGGACCTGCCGGTGCACCCCGCCGGCCCGCGCTGGCGCACCTACCGGTACGGCCGCTCCTGGGCCCGCACGACGCCGGCCCGGATGCCCTCGAGAACCTCGACCACCTCGAGTTCGACTCCGAGATCCCGCAGCGCCTGTCCCTGCCAGGAGTTGCCCCGCAGATGCTCCACTGCGGCCTCGTCGGTCACACCGAGGATGACGCGGGGACGGTGCGGGAGCGTGGACGCGATCCAGTGCAGCTTGAGCGCCTCGTTCATCAGCTTGAGCTTGTGACCGCCCTTCGCTGCACCCTGGTGCGCCCAGCACTCGACGAGCACGGTCAGGTCGGCGTCGGCTCCGTCGACCTCCACCTTCGCGCCCGAGGAGTGGTACAGGCTCCGAGGCTCGAGAACCACGCCGAGCCGCTCGCCGAGGGCGTCCAGGATGTACCGCTCGGCGTTCCGCTGCTCCTTGGAGTCCCCGCCGCCACCCGGCAACGTGTGCGCCTGCTCAGGAGAGTGCACCTCGAACGCGGACGCGGGCTCGATCCCGGCGTGTTCGACGGCGGCGGCCGGTCTCGGCTCGCGGAAGGTGGTGGGGCGCTCGTCGTTGGTCACCGGCCGATGGTAGTCAGCCCTCGCCAAGGTTCCCCTCATCACGCCCGGCCGACTGCCGAAGGAGTCCATGAGGCCCGGTAACGCTCCGGCCGGAACCTCGCGATACGACCGAACGGGTGCTAATCGGGCGGGCCGTCACCCGTTCGGGAAAAGATCGGGCGCCTCATCCGCACAAGATGAGGCGCCCAACCCTGCGCAGTGGACCCGCGCCCACCCGCCCGGCTCGCGCCAGGACGTTGAACCGACTCTAAACGGGAATGCGCTGCTCCGCGCGGTGAACGGAGCTCCGAGCACTCGAACGGCAGACCCATACCGGCTCGAACCGAGACCTCCTCCCACCACCCCGGGCAAGGCGGTGCAGGACGGGAGAAACTGCCCCGGACCTCGGGTGAAACGTTGAAGAGCCACGTACGGCCCATTGCAGATATGTCCTGTTCGGGGCATGATGTCCCAGTCAGCGAAAAGGGGCAAACCCACCGAGAGGTGGGGACGCAAAGCCACGGGGCCTTCGGGCCAGCCGAGCTACCGAACGACAGGGAGAAAGTTCATGACAATGCCACTCACCTCCGGCAGTCCGAGTGATTCCAAGGCGACCGCACCCGACGCGCTCCTGACGCCGGCTGAGGTCGCTGCGATGTTCCACGTCGACCCGAAGACGGTCACCCGATGGGCGAAGGCCGGCAAGATCTCGGCGATCCGGACCCTCGGTGGTCACCGCCGGTTCCACGAGGTCGAGGTTCGTTCCCTGCTCAGGGGCGTACCTCAGCAGGCAGACCCGTCGCTGTAGATCTCTAGCTAGGCGACGTACGTAGGGGCGTGGACGCGGGTCGAACCGCGCCCACGCCCTTTGTGCGTCCCGGCCGTGGGTGCCGCCCATCGCTGTCGCCCTGCCACGGCGGCCATGCTGGTCATGGGAGGATCGAGCCATGGCGATGAGAGAGATCCGCACGGTCGGCGATCCGGTCCTGCGAACCCCGTGTGAGCCGATCACGACGATCGACGCCCGCGTTCGATCACTCGTGGAGGACCTCCTCGAGACGGTCGACCACGAGGGACGGGCCGGCCTCGCGGCGAACCAGATCGGCGTCAGCCTGCGGGCCTTCTCCTGGAACATCGAGGACGAGGTCGGGTACGTGCTCAACCCGACCGTCGTCGAGATCTCCGAGGACTACCAGGACGGCGACGAGGGCTGCCTGTCGGTGCCCGGCCTCTGGTACCCGACCAAGCGCGCCTGGTACGCGCGCGTCGTCGGCACGGACCTCGACGGCAAGGAGGTCTCCGTCGAGGGGACCGAGCTGATGGCCCGCTGCCTGCAGCACGAGGTGGACCACCTCGACGGGATGCTCTACCTCGACCGCCTCGAGCGCGCCGTCCGCAAAAAGGCGATGCGGGCGATGCGCGAGCAGCTGTAGCCGCCTCGCGCCCGGTACGGCATGATGAACGCAGCACGTCGCTCGCGGCGTGCCACCTCCCGTCAGGGATGAGGTCGTTGGGGAAGATGAACCTCGACCCGTCAGGAGGGACGACATGGCTGGTGGTGTCATCACCCGCGGTGTGCTTTTCGTGCACTCGGCGCCGCGCGCGCTCTGCCCGCATATCGAGTGGGCCGCCGGCGGCGTCCTTGGCGTGCGCGTAACCCTCGACTGGATCGAGCAGCCTGCGGCCCCCGGCATGTACCGGGCGGAGCGCTCCTGGCAGGGCCCGCAGGGCACCGGAGCGCTGCTCACCTCCGGCCTGCGCGGCTGGGCGCACCTGCGCTACGAGGTGACCGAGGAGGCGAGCCACGGCGCCGACGGCGCCCGGTGGAGCCATACGCCCGAGCTCGGCATCTTCCACGCCGCCACGGACGTGCACGGGAACGTCGTCGTGCCGGAGGACCGGATCCGCGCGGCCCTCGAGCACGGCCGGGATGCGTCCCGGCTCCGTGCCGAGCTCGGTCTCGCGCTCGGCCAGGCGTGGGACGACGAGCTCGAGCCGTTCCGCTACGCGGGCGCCGGCGCCCCCGTCCGCTGGCTCCACCGCGTCGGCTGACCCCACAACCGAGTTGTCAGCCCCAGCGCGGTCCCTGACGCGCGCTGGGGCTGACAACTCTCGCCGACCCAAACGTGTCAGCCCCAGCGCGGTCCCTACCGGGCGCTGGGGCTGACAACTGCTGGAGACACGACCGTCAGACCGTGCGCGGGCTGTAGCGCGCGCACGGTCTGACACGTCGGGGGAGAGCTAGGGGGAGGTCAGTACCAGGGCGACGTTGTGGCCGCCGAAGCCGAACGAGTTGTTGATCGCGGCGATCGGCCCGGACGGCAGCGGCCGGGGCGCGTCGCGCACCAGGTCGAGGTCGAGCGCGGGATCCGGCTGGGACACGTTGATCGTCGGGGGAGCGCTGCGGTCCCGCAGGGCGAGCAGCGTGAGGATCGTCTCCACGGCGCCGGCAGCCCCGAGCAGGTGGCCCATCATCGACTTGGTCGCCGAGAGCGCCACGTGGTCGGCCTCGGCACCGAACAGCGACCGGATCGCACGCGCCTCGATCATGTCGCCCATCGGGGTGCTCGTCGCGTGGGCGTTGACGTGCACGATGTCGTGCGGACTCACCCCGGCGTCGTCGAGGGCCTCCCGCATCGCGGCGGCCTGCCCGGCGCCGGTGGGCTCGGGAGCGGCGATGTGGTAGCCGTCCGAGCTGGTGCCCAGACCGGCGATCTTGCCGAGCACCCTGGCGCCGCGGGCAGCGGCGTGGGCCGCGCTCTCCAGCACGACGATGCCCGCACCCTCGCCCATCACGAAGCCGTCGCGGGTGATGTCGTAGGGGCGCGAGGCGCCGGCCGGATCGTCGTTGCGCGTCGAGAGCGCCTTCATGGCCGCGAACGAGGAGATCGGCATCGGGTGGATCGCCGCCTCGGTCCCGCCGGCGATCACGACGTCGGCCTTTCCGGTCCGAATCATGTTGACGCCGTAGGCGATCGCCTCGGCGCCGGACGCGCAGGCCGACACCGGCGCGTGCGCACCGGCGCGGGCGCCGAACTCGATGGAGATGTTGGCCGCGGAGCTGTTCGGCATGAGCATCGGGACGGTCAGGGGGAGCGCGCGCCGCGCGCCCTTCTCCCTGATCGTGTCCCAGGCGGTGAGGATGGTCCACGCCCCGCCGAGGCCGGAGCCGACGACGGTGGCGAGCCGGTCGCCGTCGACCTCGGGGGAGCCTGCGTCGGCCCACGCCTCGCGCGCCGCGATCATCGCGAACTGCGCGGAGGGGTCCATCCGCTTGGTCTCCTGGCGGGTCAGGATGTCGGCGGCGGGTACCGCGAGGGTGCCGGCGAAGGCGACCGGGATCTCGTACTTGACGGCCCAGTCGTTGTCGAGGGTGTGTACTCCGGAGCGGCCCGCGAGCGCGGACTTCCACGTGCTGTCGACGTCCCCGCCAAGCGGCGTGGTGGCGCCGAGTCCGGTGACGACGACGTCGTCGGATGCGCTGGTCATGGCTGCTCCTTTGGAGGGCGGGGGGTGAGGATCCGGGTCGGTCGGGCGCTCACCGGATGACAGTGGAGCGCCCGACCGCGGGACGAGCGGGGTGCGGGCGAAACTACGCCTGCTGGGCGCCCGCGATGTACGTGATGACGTCGCCCACGCTCGCGAGGTTCTTGACCTCGTCGTCGGGGATCCGCACGCCGAACTTCTCCTCGGCGAGGGTGACGATCGTCATCATCGACAGCGAGTCGATGTCGAGGTCGTCGGTGAAGGACTTCTCGGGCAGGACGGAGTCCGCGGGCAGGCCGGTCTCCTCGCTGACGATCTCGGCCAGTCCGGCCAGGATCTCCTGCTCGTTGTGCGCCATCGTTGTCTCCTTGCGTTAGGTACGGGGTGTCACGCGGGGTGTCACTGTGACGGTGAAGTCTCTCAGGGCAGAACGACGACCTGCGCCGCGTAGACCAGTCCGGCTCCGAAGCCGATCTGCAGCGCGAGCGCGCCGCTGGACACCTGGCCCTCGTCGAGCAGGCGATGGGTGGCGAGCGGGATCGACGCCGCGGACGTGTTGCCGGTGTCAGCAATGTCACGCGCGATCACGACCGACTCGGGCAACTTGAGCTGCTTGATCATCAGGTCGATGATCCGCATGTTCGCCTGGTGCGGGATGAAGGCGTCCAGATCCTCGGCGGTGATGCCGGCCGCGTCCAGCGCCTTCTGCGCCACGGGCGCCATCTGCCAGACGGCCCACTTGAACACGGTCTGGCCGTCCTGGCGCAGCGTCGGCCAGTCGGCGCCGTTGTCGCGGACGTCGAGCCAGGAGTGGGTTTGGCGGATCGCGTTCGCCTGTCCGCCGTCTGAGCCCCACACGGTCGGCCCGATGCCGGGCGTGTCGGAGGGGCCGACGACGGCGGCGCCGGCACCGTCCCCGAGCAGGAACGAGATCGACCGGTCGGTCGGGTCGATGAAGTCGCTCATCTTCTCAGCGCCGACCACCAGCACGTGCCGCGCGGTGCCGGCACGCACGAGGGCGTCGGCCTGCCCGATCGCGTAGCAGTACCCGGCGCACGCCGCCGAGACGTCGAAGGCGGCGGCCGGGGTGGCCCCGATCCGGTCCGCGAGGAACGCGGCCGCGGACGGAGTCTGGCGGAAGTGGGTGGTGGTCGAGACGATCACGGCGTCGATGTCCGCGCCGGTGAGACCGGCGTGCGCGAGCGCGGCGTTGGCGGCGCGCTCGGCGAGGTCGAGCAGCTCGGTGCCCTCGGCGGCCCGGCTGCGGGTGACGATTCCGGTGCGCTGGCGGATCCACCCGTCGGACGAGTCGATCGGTCCGGCGATGTCGTCGTTGGTGACCTGGAGCTCACCGCGTGCGGCGCCGAGGCCGAGGATGCGCGTGTGGGCCGGTCCGGTCGCCTGGGTCAGGGTCGCTCGAGTCACGAGAGGATCTCCTGGGAGTCGGTGCTGCGAGATTGGGTGGATCCGCCGTGGCGGCGGACGAGTTCGCGGGCCGCGTCGAGGTCGGCGGGCGTCTTGACGGCCACCGTCTCCACCCCCGGAAGGGTACGCCTGGCCAGCCCGGCGAGAACACCTGCGGGTGCGAGCTCGAGCAGCCCGGTCACGCCCAGCTCCTGCAGCGTCTGCTGGCACAGGTCCCAGCGCACCGGGTTCGCGACCTGCGCCACCAGGCGCGCGAGCGCCTGCGTGCCGGAGGTGACCGCGGCGCCGTCGGCGTTGGAGAGCAGGGTGATCGTCGGGTCGGCGGGCTCGATCGTGGTCGCCCGGCTCGCGAGCTCGGCGACCGCCGGCGCCATGTGGGTGGTGTGGAAGGCGCCCGCGACCTGCAGCGCGATCACCCGGGTACGGGCCGGCGGGTCCTGCGCGAGGGCCGCGAGGGCGTCGAGCGTGCCGCCCGCGACGACCTGGCCGGCGCCGTTGACGTTCGAGGCGGTCAGGCCCAGCTCGGCGAGCCGCGCGAGCACCTCGGCGGGGTCGCCGCCGAGCAGGGCGCTCATCCCGGTCGGGGTGACGGCGGCCGCGCGGGCCATCGCGGCACCGCGGACGGCCACCAGGTCGAGGGCCTCGCGCTCGGTGAGGACGCCCGCGATCGCGGCCGCCCCGAGCTCGCCTACCGAGTGACCGGCGACCGCGTCGACGCCGGCCGGGCTCGCCGGGCCGCCGTCGTCGGCCGGGTCGAAGACCGCGTGGAAGGTGAGCAGGGCGCTCGCGACGAGCAGCGGCTGCGCCACCGCGGTGTCCCGGATCGTCTCGGCGTCCGACGTCGTGCCGTGGCCGGCGAGGTCCTGCCCGACGACGTCGGAGTACCCGGCGAGGCGACCGGAGAGCCCGGGCAGTTCGAGCCAGGGCGCGAGCATGCCGGGTGACTGGGCACCCTGACCGGGACAAACGACAACGAGCATGCGTCCACTGTGTCGAACCTTGCGCTCCGCAACGAATCACGACCCACACGAAGGATTCGAGCAGGTCTTGTGGGATGTCTACAAAGCGGCGTCGAGCCGGCCGAGCGCTAGCGCGGTCTGGAGCACGTAGGACTCGCGCGGGTTGTGCGGGTCCCAGCCGGTCACCTCGGCCACCTTGCGCAGGCGGTAGCGCACCGTGTTCGGGTGCACGTAGAGCTCGCGCGCGGCCGCCTCGAGCGAGCGCCCACCCTCGAGGTAGGCGGAGAGCGTCTCGAGCAGCGACCCCGTGCTGGCGAGCAGCGGACGGTAGGCCTGCTCGACGAGGGTCCGGCGCGCCGAGGCGTCCCCGGTCAGCACGCGCTCGGGAAGCAGGTCGTCCGCGGAGACCGGGCGCGGCGCCCGCGCCCAGGCGGGCGCGGCGACCAGGCCGGCCAGCGCGGCGCTCGCGGAGCGGGCGGAGTCCGCGAGGTTCTGCACAGTAGGGCCGATGACGACCGGGCCCGGACCGAACCGGGGGAGCAGCGAGGCGGCCGCGGCCTGCAGGTCTCCCGTGCCGCCGAGGAACACCACCAGCCGGTCGCCCTGGATGCCGACGAGCCCGTCGTCGGCCGCGCGGCGGGCGGCCCGCCGCAGGTCCGCGGCCCGCACGTCGTCCAGCGTCGAGCCGGACGTGCCGACCATCACCAGGGTGGAGCCGCGTCCGGACCACCCGAGCGCGGCGACCCGGGAGCGCAGGTTGTCGTCCGCCTCGCCGCGCGCGAGCGCGTCGACGACGAGCGCCTCCAGGCGGGCGTCCCACGCGCCGCGCACCTCGGCGGCCCGCGCATAGACCTCGGCGGCCGAGAAGGCGACCTCGCGGGAGTAGCGCAGCACCGCCTCGCGCAGGTCGCGCTCGCCGCCCGGGGACGCGAGCTGGTCGCTGTGCGCCTCGACGACGTCGACGATCACGCGCACGAGCTGCAGCGTGTGCTGCAAGGAGATGGACCGGGTGAGCTCCGGTGGGGCGCCGGCGAAGATCTCGCTGACCCCGTGCGGGGTGCCGGTCGGGGTGGCGTACCAGGTCACGAACGCGTCGATGCCGGCCTGCGCGACCAGCCCGACCCACGACCGGTGCTCCGCCGGAAGCGTCCGGTACCACGACAGGTCCTCGTCGAGGCGGCGCATCGCGGCCGCGCTGAGCAGGCCGCTGCCGTCGCGGAGGCGCCGCAACGTGTCCGGTCCGGTGGGGGTGCCCGACGCCGTCGAAGCCGCCGACGTCGTCGAGAATGGCTGCGCTGTCATCCTCGGAGCATACGGCGGGGCTTGTAGGGAACGGACAAACTCCTCGACCGGTCGGCGGTGGCTGGTTGCGCACTCGGGTGCGGTTTTCGGGGTCGGGCGTCCATCCAACGGCTATGGTCATTTCATGGCTCTGCTCCCTCGCCTGCGTCAATTGATGCGGCGCCCCTTGTCGGCGTCCAAGGTCGGCGCGCGCCGGCCGACGAAGACGGCCCGACGAGGTGACACCCTCCACGAGGACGCGCTGCGCTCGATGCTCAGCGACGATCCCAACAACGTCCGTGCGTTCCAGGCGCTCGCAGCGATCGTCAGCCGACGCGCCGCAGAGACCGGGCCCGACGGCGACCCGCTCACCGGTGCGGCCGACCCGAGCGCCAAGCAGCGGGCTGCAGATTTGGCTGTCTGGTCGCTCGGCGAGGAGCTCGCCGGACACCCGCGCGCCTGGTACCCACTGGTCGAGCTCGCGCGCCTGTCGGTGCGCGACGACCACAAGGGCACGCTGCGCCGCCTCGCGACGGCGGCCGAGCGGGACCCGACCGGCGAGGCGCTCGCGGAGGGTCTCGCGGTGCTCCGCAACGCCGGGCTCCCGGCGGACGCGCTCGGACTGGGCATCGGTCACTGGCGCCCGCGTGAGCAGACCCCGGAGATCGGCCGGCACATCGTGTACGCCGCCCTGGAGGCGGATCGCCCCCTCGAGGCGAAGCAGCACCTGAAGTCGCTCGACCTCTACCCGGACCAGGACGCGATCGCCCCCCTCCGCGCCGAGCTCGAGCGCGCCGTAGCCGACGCCCAGCAGCACGCCACCGGCGCCTAACTCCCCCCACTCGCACGTTGTCAGCCCGAGCGCGCCCCCTGGCCCGCGCTCGGGCTGACTCATGTGCCCGCCCCCGAGTTGTCAGCCGTAGCGCGCCCCCTGGACCGCGCTCGGTCTGACACGTGCGCTCGCCCGCCTGGTTGCGGGGCCGGCGGGCGCGAGTTCGCCGTTTGCTGTCGAGTTCGTCGATCGAGAACGACGAACTCGCGTACGAAACGGCGAACTCGAGACGCAGCAGGGCCCCCGACGGGAATCCGTCGGGGGCCCTGCTGCGTCTCGCTCAGGCGGTCAGGAGTCTCCGCCTGCGCTGCCGGACGTGCCGGCGGTGACGTCGTGCAGGCGGTACCGCTCGATCGCCTTGGCCGGGGCGTCCGAGGAGACCTTCCCGTCCCGGGCGAGCTGCTGGAGCACCCGGACCGCGGTCGACGGACCGTCGATCTTGAAGTGCCGGCGCGCGGCCGGGCGGGTGTCGGAGAACCCGAACCCGTCCGCGCCGAGCGTGGCGTACGTGCCCGGGATCCACTGCCGCACCTGGTCCGGGACCATGTGGTCGAAGTCCGTCGTCGCGACGAACGGACCCTCCGCACCGGCCAGCTTCTGGGCGATGTACGCCTCGCGCGGCTCCTCGCCCGGGTTCAGGAACGCCTGCTGCTCGGCGGCCAGGCCGTCGCGCCGCAGCTCGTTCCAGCTGGTCACCGACCACACCGCGGCGCGAACGCCCCAGTCCTCGGCGAGCAGCTTCTGGGCCTCGAGCGCCCACAGCACCGCGACCCCCGAGGCCAGGATCTGGGCGCGCGGCCCGTCGCCGTCGGCCGGGGAGATCAGGTGGATGCCGCGCAGGATGCCCTCGACGTCGACCCCCTCGGGCTCGGCCGGCTGGAGCATCGGCTCGTTGTAGACCGTGAGGTAGTAGATGACGTTCGGGTCCCGCGCCTCGTCGGGCCCGTACATCCGCTGCAGGCCGTCGCGCACGATGTGCCGGATCTCGTACCCGTACGCCGGGTCGTAGTGCACGACGTGCGGCATGGTCGCCGCGAGCACCGGGGAGTGGCCGTCCGCGTGCTGCAGGCCCTCACCGGTCAGCGTGGTGCGGCCCGCGGTGGCCCCGATCAGGAACCCGCGCGTCATCTGGTCGCCGGCGGCCCAGAACTGGTCGCCGGTGCGCTGGAACCCGAACATCGAGTAGTAGAAGTAGAACGGGATCAGCACCTCGCCATGGGTGGCGTACGAGGTACCCACGGCCTGGAAGGCCGACGCCGATCCGGCCTCGTTGATGCCCGTGTGCATGATCTGCCCGGACTCGGACTCCTTGTAGGAGAGCATCATCTCGCGGTCCACCGCGAGGTAGTGCTGGCCCAGGGTGTTGAAGATCTTCGCCGTCGGGAAGATCGCGTCCAGGCCGAACGTGCGCGCCTCGTCCGGGACGATCGGCACGATGCGGTGGCCGATCTTCTTGTCCTTGACCAGGTCCTTGAACAGCCGCACGAGCGCCATCGTCGTGGCGACCTCCTGGTGCCCCGAGCCCTTCGCGAGCAGGTCGTAGGTCGACTCCGGGGGCAGTTCGACCGGGGCGTAGTTGGTGCGCCGCTCGGGCACGAAACCGCCCAGGATGCGACGTCGCTCGAGCATGTACTGGATCTCGGGGGAGTCCGGGCCGGGGTTGAAGTACGGCGCGTGGAACTCGTCCTCGTCGATCTGCTCGTCCGAGATCGGGATGTGCAGGGAGTCCCGCAGCACCTTGAGGTCGGCTTCCTTGAGCTTCTTCATCTGGTGCGTGGCGTTGCGCGCCGCGAAGCCCGAACCGAGCCCGTAGCCCTTGACGGTGTGCGCCAGGATGACCGTCGGCTGCCCGGTGTGCGCGGTGGCCGCGGCGTAGGCGGCGTAGATCTTGCGGTAGTCGTGCCCGCCGCGCTTGAGCTCCCAGATCTCGTCGTCGCTCATGTTCTCGACGAGCTGCTTGGTCCGCGGGTCGCGGCCGAAGAAGTGCTCGCGCACGAACGCGCCGTCGTTGGCCTTGTACGTCTGGTAGTCACCGTCCGGGGTGACGTTCATCAGGTTGACCAGCGCGCGGTCCTTGTCGGCGTTGAGCAGCTTGTCCCAGCCGCGGCCCCAGACGACCTTGATGACGTTCCAGCCCGCGCCCCGGAACTGGGCCTCGAGCTCCTGGATGATCTTGCCGTTCCCGCGGACCGGGCCGTCCAGGCGCTGCAGGTTGCAGTTCACCACGAATGTCAGGTTGTCCAGGTTCTGCTGGGCGGCCTGCTGGAGCATGCCGCGGCTCTCCGGCTCGTCCATCTCGCCGTCGCCGAGGAACGCCCAGACGCGCTGCTGGGAGGTGTCCTTGATGCCGCGGTTGTGCAGGTAGCGGTTGGTCCACGCCTGGTAGATGGCCGACGACGGCCCGAGGCCCATCGAGACCGTCGGGAACTCCCAGAAGTCGGGCATCAGGCGCGGGTGCGGGTAGGACGGCATCCCGCCGCCCGGGTGCGAGAGCTCCTGGCGGAACCCGTCGAGCTGGTGCTCGGTGAGCCGGCCCTCCAGGTACGCCCGCGCGTACACGCCCGGGGACGCGTGTCCCTGGAAGAAGACGTGGTCGCCGCCGCCGGGGTGGTCCTTGCCGCGGAAGAAGTGGTTCATGCCGACCTCGTACAGCGTCGCCACGGACGCGTAGGACGAGATGTGGCCGCCGACGGCGATGCCCGGGCGCTGGGCGCGGGTCACCATGACCGCGGCATTCCAGCGGATCCACGAGCGGTACCGCCGCTCGAGCACCTCGTCGCCCGGGAAGTACGGCTCCTCGTGCACGCCGATCGTGTTGACGTACGGCGTGTTGATCGACGTCGGGATCGCCACGTTGCGTTCCCGAGCGCGCCTGAGCAGGTTCAGCAGAACGTACCTTGCCCGCGGACCGCCCCGGTCCTCGATCAAGCCGTCCAGGGATTCTAGCCATTCGCCGGTCTCTGACGGGTCGATGTCGTCAACCTGGCTGAGCAGACCGTTGATGAGCGGTCCTGTCTCTTCGAACGAAGCCACGAGCGCTCCTAGCGTGTCGTCTGCAAGTGAGGCCGATCGGCCCCGATGCATCCTCGGACCGAGTCCGTCGGGCGCCGTTCGCCCGCGTGCTTCGGTAGGTAGATTCATTCTGTGACCTTTCGCTGGCGAAGTCACACCGGGGGGCCTTTAGTCCCGCGTGACGCTCGTGACACCGTCCGCCGGTCACGCTCCTCACCCCGCCCCACCGCGAGGTGGGCTAGCGTGTGCGAAAAGTAGATTCGGGCCCGCGAGGGCCGACGGCAACAAGAAGGGAACGGGTCTTCACTGTGGCTTCCAGCGCGACCCCCATCGATGGCGCTCCGGCGTCGCAGGGCGCGAGCCGGCTCGGGTTCACAACCGGCCAGGTGATTCAGGAGTTCGGTTGGTCGGACGATGTCGACGACGAGCTGCGCACCACGCTCGAGGCGATCACGGGAACCGAGCTCGTCGACGAGGACTATGACGACGTCACGGACGGCGTCGTGCTGTGGTGGCGCGAGGACGACGGCGATCTCACCGACGCCCTCGTCGACGTCCAGACCGTGCTCGACGACGGCGGGCTGATCTGGGTGCTCACCCTCAAGCCCGGCCGTCCCGGCGCGGTGAGCCACAGCGAGATCCAGGAGGCCGCCACGACGGCGGGCCTGCATGCGACGAGCACCTTCCTGATCGCGTCCGACTGGTCCGCCACCAAGCTCGGCGGTCGAGGCCGCTGACCGCGGTCGTGGGCGACACGGGCACCGTGCGGGTCGGCGAACCCGCCCCGGACTTCACCCTCTCCGACACGCACGGCACCCCCGTGCGGCTCTCGGAGCTGGCGGGGACGCCGGTGGTGCTCGTGTTCGTCCCGTTCGCCTTCACCCGCACCTGCACCGGTGAGCTGTGCGAGCTGCGCGACAACATCGGCGACTTCGACGCCGCCGGGGCGCGGCTGCTCGTGGTCTCGTGCGACCCGGTCGCGTCGCTGCGGGCCTGGGCGGAGCAGGAGGGTTTCGGCTTCGACCTGCTCTCCGACTTCTGGCCGCACGGCGCGGTCGCGAGCGCGTACGGCGTGTTCGACGCCGACCGTGGGCGCGCGATCCGCGGCAGCTTCCTCATCGACGCTGCCGGGATCGTGCAGTGGACCGTCGTCAACCCGTCCAGCCAGGCCCGCGAGCTCGCGGCGTACCGGGCGGCGCTCGCAACGCTCTGAGCGCCGGCGCCGCCCGGTAGGCTTGCGGCGCGACGAGGGCCTGTAGCTCAGCTGGTTAGAGCGCCGCGTTTACACCGCGGAGGTCGCCGGTTCGAACCCGGCCGGGCCCACCCCTGTACCCTGGCTGGGATGCCAGCACACCAAGCCACGTCCGTCGCGCCCCGGCAAGCACCGTCCTGGGGTCGGCGACTGGTAGGCATCGAGGGCCTGCGCGGGATGGCCGCACTGACGGTGATCGCCTTCCACGTCGGGCACCTGACCACCCCGCAGGTCGCCACGGTGGGCCAGTTCCACGTGCTCCAGTACTTCAACCAGGGCCTGACCCTGTTCTTCGTGCTGTCCGGCTTCCTGCTGTTCCGGCCGTTCGTCTCCTCGCTGATCGCAGGCTCGCGTCGACCGACCGCGCGGCGGTTCTGGACCAACCGGGCGCTGCGGATCTTCCCCGCCTACATCGTGATCGTGCTCGTGGTGAACGCCCTGGGCTTCTCCAAGACGCCGAACGCCGGCGTCGAGCACCCCTACGGCGTGGTCCATGGCTGGCAGCTGCTGATCGACACCCTCCTGCTGCAGGGCCTGCAGCCGATGACCCTGCGCACCGGGATCGAGGTGGCCTGGACCCTGAGCGTCGAGCTCAGCTTCTACCTCGTGCTGCCCGTGCTCGCCGCCGTCGGCTTCTGGCTCGCCCGACGCCGGCTGCCCGCTCTCGTCGGTGCGCTGACGCCGCCGCTCGTGCTGCTCGTCGGGGCGCTCGCGGGCCGGTACCTGCTCTTCGAGAAGCTCCAGGGGATGGGCCCGGTCGACGCCTTCGCGGCGCAGTGGGGGCCGACCTGGACGGCGGTCGTCGCGCGCAGCCTGTTCCTGCACGCGGACCTGTTCGCGTACGGGATGCTCGCGGCCGTGCTCTACGTGCTGATCGAGAGCGGCCACATCCGGCGCCGGGCCGTGCGCTGGATGCGCCCGTTCTTCGCGCTCGGCGCGCTGCTCGCGCTGTACGGCTTCTTCCAGGGCTGGGGCGGCGCGTACGGCGACGGCCTGGTCGCGATCACCGCCGCGCTGATCCTGCTGACCGCCGTCGTGCCGGGCCGCAACGACAAGCCCGGGATCCTCGGGTTGTTCCTCGAGCTGGCCCCCGTGCGCTGGTTCGGCCTGATCTCGTACAGCGCGTACCTGTGGCACCTGCCGATCATCCGGTGGGTCCAGACGAACCTGCCGGCCGCGCAGGACTCCCGGCGCGGGTTCCTGCTCTCCCTCGCGCTGGTGCTGGTGCTCACGACGGCGTTCTCGGCTCTCACCTACTACGCCGTCGAGACCCCCGCGCTGAAGCTCAAGGCCTGGTTCATGGCACGCGCGAAGCTGCGCCGGGCCGAGGCCGAACCCGAGCAGGCGCCCGCCGCGGACCTCGTTCCGGTCGCCACACCCGACGCCGAGTCGGAGGCCGGCGCCGCCGACCCGAAACCGGTCAACGTCGGCGTCTGAGCCGGCGATCGCGCCGGCCGACGAGCCGCGCGCGGGCGAGATCTGCGGCTGAGCAGCCGTCTCGAGCAGCAGGTTCTGCGCACTCGGCGGCGAGCCGGCTCAGTCCTTGTGCTTGCGGTGCTTGCCGGGACTCGGACCGTCTTTCGGGGTGGGCCCGGCTTGCTCCTCGGCCGCCGCCGCCGCCGCCGCAGCCGCGGCCTCGTCCGCTCTGGCCTGCTCGGCGGCTTGTGCCTGTGCACGCTGGCGCTCGAGCGCGGTGAGGTCCGCGGAGACCTCGGTGATCGAGGACTCGATGAGATCCTGACGTTCGACCGAGAGCTCGCCGTTGCGCCGGGCCGCCGCGACGTGCCTGGTCAGCGTGGCGAGCGCGGTTCGGGCGAGCGGCACGTTGCCGCCCGCGGACGCCCGGGAGACCGCGAGGACGTCCGCCTGCAGCCGGGTCGCGACGTCGCCGGTCAGGTCGGGCGCGGCGCACCCGCCCAGCAGGCTCGCGGTGACGAGGACGGCCACGGCGGCCGACGACGCCCGGGTGCGACGGTTCACGGGTTCACGCTCCCTTGCCCTAGCCGACGGGTGCCGTGGTCGGCGTCGGCGTCGGTGCGACGGTCGGCGCCGTCGTCGGTGCCACGGTCGGCGTCGTGGTTGGTGCCACGGTCGGCGTCGGTGTCGGGGACTTGTTCGCGTCCGCGTTCTTCTTGTCCTGCTTCTGCTGGGCCCGCGCGGCCTTGGCGGCATCCTCCGCGGCCTGTGCGGCGGCGTCGGCAGCTGCCTGGTTGGCCGCGGCCTTGTCGTCGGCTGCCTGGTTGGCCGCGGCCCTGTCGGCGGCGTCCGCGGCGGCCTGCGCATCCAGTGCGGTCAGGTCGGCCGTGACGAGGGCGATCGCCAGCTTGATGCGGTCCTGGCGCGCGGCGGACAGCGAGTTGGCCTTTCGGGCCGCGTTGACGTGCTTGGTCAGCGCGTTGAGCGCGCTGTGCGCGCGCGACAGGTTCCCGGCGGCGGACGCCTTGGAGACCGCCAGGACGTCGGCCTGCAGCCGGGTGGCCGAGCCGGCGGCGAGGTCCGGAGCCGAGCCGGCACACCCGGTCAGGATGCCCATCGCCACCACGACGGTCGCGGCGATCGATACCGCGCTCGTGCGTCGGGCGGTCACGGGTTCACGCTCCTTTGCAGATCCTTCAGATGCTGGCCGAGCTGACCGGTCACGGCGGGGTAGCTGGGCGCGGGTGCGGGCGTCGCGTCCGGTCGGTTCAGGCCGAACCACAGCCCGACGCCGACCACCGCGGCGATGACGACCGACGCGACGATCACCCTCGTGCGCCGTCGTCCGGGCCTGGCGGGTGCCGGGTGGTCCGCCGGCTCCTGCTCCCGGTCGGACAGTGCCAGGGATCCCCAGGGTGGCGTCGAGGTCCCCTCAGGAGGCGCCGTGAGGACGCGCGTCGACCCGTCGTCGGACGAGGCTGCCCCCGTGGCGGACAGGACCTGCGTGGCGCCGGTCGGGGGCAGGGTCAGTGCGAAGGGGGTCGCCAGCCGGGTGGCCGGATCGTCCTCGATCTCGCCGGTGAGGGCCCGCAGCGCGCGGCTGGCCTCGTCCGCCGTCGGCCGGTCGGCGAGGTTGCGGGCCGTCATGGCGGTCAGCACGGAGGTCCACGCGGGCCCCAGGTCCGCCGGGACCTCCGGATTGCGGTTCAGGCGCGCGACGGCCGACTCCAGCGAGGTGCCCGGGAAAGAGCGGACGCCCGTCATGCACTCGAGCAGCACGAGGCCGAGCGCGTACACGTCGGTGGGCGGCCCGGGCGAGGTGCCGATGGCCTGCTCCGGGCTCATGTAGTTCGGCGTCCCGATCAGCAGGCCGGTCGCGGTCAGGTGCGCGTCGGTGATCAGCCGGGCGATCCCGAAGTCGGTGAGCTTCGTCCACGGCGTGATCGTGGTGGAGCGTCCGGCGTCGGGCAGCAGGATGTTCGCGGGCTTCACGTCGCGGTGCACGATGCCGGCCTCGTGGATGTACGCGAGCGACTCGGCGACGTGCGCGCCGATCGTCGCGGTCTGCTCGCGCGGCAGCGCGCCCTTGGCCAGGCGGTCGCCGAGCGAGGGCCCGGCGACGAGCTCCATCACGAGGAAGGCGTGGTTCGCGCCGTCGGAGAAGGCGTCCGCTCCCGCGTCGAAGATCGTCACCAGCCCGGGATGGTTCAGCCGGGCGAGCAGGCCGATCTCGCCCTTTTGGCGCTCGTCGAATCGCGCCTCGGTGGCTCGGTCGCGGAACACCTTGATCGCGACGTCGCGACCGAGCAGCGTGTCGCGCGCGAGGTATACGTCGGCCATGCCGCCGGAGCCGAGGTGCGAGACGAGTTCGTACCGCTCGGCGAGCAAGGCCGGCTCGGTGGTCGGGGGGTTTGTGCTCACGGCACCTCCGTAGGTCGGCGCCAAGCATGACAGCAGTCGGGGCGTATCCTCTCCGCGCTCCCTGCCCGGACGCTCTGGCCGGGGCGGTAACGTGCGACGCGTGAGCTCCCCGATCGCGCCGCCGCCCGCCGCTTCCCGCCCGACGACGGCGTCCCGCCCGACGTCGGTCTCGACGCTCGCCGACGCCGTCGCCGCGCTCGAGCGGCGCTATCCGCCGGCCACGGCGGAGTCGTGGGACGCCGTCGGGCTGGTCACGGGGGAGCCGGCCCAGCCGGTGCGCAAGGTGCTGTTCGCCGTCGATCCGACCGCCGCCGTCGTCGAGGAGGCGATCGTCTGGGGCGCGGACCTGCTCGTGACGCACCACCCACTGCTGCTGCGCGCCGTGCACTCGGTCGCGGCGACGTCGTTCAAGGGCGCGCTGCTGCACCGGCTGATCCGCGCGGGCGTCGCGCTGCACGTGGCGCACACCAACGCGGACGCGGCGGCCGGCGGGGTCGCCGAGGCGCTCGCGGATGCGGTCGGTCTGGTCGACCTCGGCCCGCTGGTCGCGGCGCCCGCCGAGCCGCACGACAAGCTCGTCGTGTTCGTCCCGGTGCCCGACACCGAGCGGGTCATCGACGCGCTCGCGGCCGCCGGTGCGGGCCGCATCGGGGAGTACTCCCGGGTCGCGTGGAGCACGACCGGCGTCGGCAGGTTCACCCCGTCCGAGGTCGCCGCGCCCGCGATCGGGAGCGCAGGCGTCCGCGAGCAGGTGGCCGAGGACCGGGTGGAGATGGTCGTCCCGCGCCGGCTGCGCGCCGCCGTCGTCGCGGCGCTGCGCTCGGCCCACCCCTACGAGGAGGTCGCGTTCGACCTCGTGCAGATCGCCGCGCAGGGTGCCGCGACCGGGATCGGACGGGTCGGCCGGCTGCCCGAGCCGATGACGCTGCGGGCGTTCGGGACGCAGGTCGCGGCGTCGCTCCAGGCCACCGAGCAGGGGGTGCGGCTCGCGGGCGACCTCGACGCGCAGGTCTCGCGGGTGGCCGTCGTCGGCGGCTCGGGGGACTCGCTGTTCGACGCCGTGCGGGCCGCGGGCGTCGACGCGTACGTCACCGCGGACCTGCGCCACCACCCGGCCAGCGAGCTGCGCGAGCGTGCGGAGTTCGAGCAGCGGGCGATCGAGTGGTCGGGCCTCGGCGCGGCGTCCGGGCCCGCGCCCGCGACGCCGTTCCTCGTCGACGTGGCACATTTCGCGAGCGAATGGCCCTGGCTCGAGCGGGCGGCGGCCGACCTCGTGGCGGATCTCGCCGTGCGCGGCACTACGGTGGTCTCGCGCGTCAGCACGCTCCGGACGGATCCGTGGACGGCGCGCATCCCCTCCCCGGAAAGGACCGCCCCGTGACGACCGCACCGCTCGACGACCAGCGTCGCCTGCTCGATGTCCAGGCGCTGGACACGCGCGCGGCCCAGATCGCCCACCGCAAGCGCCAGCTGCCCGCGCTGATCAGGCTCGCCGAGCTCGACGTGCGCCTCGCCGACGTCGACACCTCGCGGGTCGCCTCGCGCACCGCGCTGAACGACATCCGCCGCGAGCTGACCAAGGCCGACAGCGACGTCGAGCAGGTGCGCTCGCGCGTCGCGCGCGACCAGGCCCGCCTCGACTCGGGCACCGGCACCGCCAAGGACCTGCAGGCGATCACCAGCGAGCTCACGGCGCTCGGTCGCCGCCAGGCCGAGCTCGAGGACGTCGAGCTCGACGTGATGGAACGCCTCGAGGCGCACCAGACCGCGCTCGCCGAGCTCGACGCCGCCGCTGCGGTGATCGTCGCGCAGAAGGCCGAGGCCGAGGCCGAGCGCGACGCCGAGTACGCCGTGCTCGACGCCGAGCTGGCCACCCTGGAGGCCGACCGCGCCGTGAACGCCGCGAACCTGGACGAGGGGCTCATCAAGCTCTACGACAAGCTGCGCGGCCAGCTCGGCGGCCTCGGTGCGGCCGCGCTGCGCGGGCGGCGCTGCGAGGGCTGCCGCCTCGAGCTCAACCCCAGCTACGTGCAGTCCATCCGCAAGGCCGAGCCGGACCAGGTCGTGCTGTGCGAGGAGTGCGGGCGCATCCTGGTGCGCCTGCCCGAGCCGGCCGCCAGGGTCTGACCCGTGCCCGAGGCCCGGCTCGTCGTTGAGGCCGACGGCGGCTCGCGGGGGAACCCGGGCCCGGCCGGGTACGGCGCGCTGGTCCGCGATCCGGCGAGCGGGCGGGTGCTCGCCGAGCGCGCCGAGTACCTCGGCATCGTCAGCAACAACGTCGCGGAGTACTCCGGCCTGGTCGCCGGGCTGCGGGCCGCGGTCGAGATCGACCCGGACGCGTCGATCGACGTCCGTCTGGACTCGCGGCTCGTCGTAGAGCAGATGTCCGGGCGCTGGAAGATCAAGCACGAGGACATGCGACGCCTCGCCGAGCGGGCCCGCGCGATCCTGCCGCCCGAGCGGGTGTCCTACACCTGGGTGCCGCGCGCGGAGAACGGCGCCGCGGACGCGCTGGCGAACGCCGCCATGGACGGGCAGACGGCGATCGTGCGGGACTACTGGCGCGACGCGGCCGGCGACGCGTCCGGCGACGCGGGTGCCGATGCGGGCGCCGACGTTGGCCGCGACGCGGGTGCCGCGGAGGCCCGTGACCTCGGCGCGGTCGACGCGGACGCTGTCGAGCTGCCCGGCGGCGAGGTGTCCGGCGGTGACACCCGGGCCGGCGAGGTGCACGCCGTCGTCCCCGAGCGGGTCGCGACCGGTGCACCGATCCGGTTCGACGACGCCCTGCCCGTCACCATCGTGCTGGTCCGGCACGGGGAGACGGCGCTGACCGTGAGCAAGGCGTACTCCGGCTCGTCGGTGCCCGGCCCGCCGCTGACCGACCGAGGCCGCGAGCAGGCCGCACGGGCGGCCGAGCTCGTCTACCGGATCGGCCGGGACGTGTGGGGCGACGTGCCCGATCCGAGCGAGCTGCTCGCCTCGCCCATGGTCCGCACCCAGGAGACCGCGGCCGCCATCGGGCGCCGGCTCGGACTGCCGGTGCGGACCGAACCGCTGTTCGCCGAGTGCGACTTCGGGGAGTGGGAGGGCCTGACCGCCGCGGAGATCGAGCGGCGCTGGCCCGGCGACCTCAAGCGCTGGCACGACGACGCGAGCTTCCGCGCCCCCGGCGGGGAGTCGATCGAGGACGTCGGGGTCCGCATGCGCGCCGGCCTGGGCGCCGTGCGAGCGGCCGGGGTCGGCCGGACGGTCGTCGTCGTCACGCACTCGGTCTCGGTGCGCTCGGCGGTCGGCGTCGCGATCGGCGCGAACTCCTCCGCGTGGGCCCGGATCCGCGTCGCCCCGGCCTCGGTGAGCATCATCCGACTCTGGTCCGACGGCACGAGCGAGGTCACGGTAGTAGGCGCCCCCTCCGAAGTCTGAGACTCCGTCCGGCCGCAGACTGCGCACATCCGTGTTCCCTGCGCACATCGGATGTGCGCAGTCCGCACCGATGTGCGCAGTCTGCGGGTGGGGGAGCGGGCGCAGCCGCCCATACCGGTCCGGGGTCACCCGTCATGCAGCGGCGCGGCGGCCTGATCGCGCCGTCGCCGGGCTTCGGTTTCGGGTCTGGGCCGCAAACTGCGCACATGCGTGACTGCTGCGCACATCCGATGTGCGCAGTCCGCACCGATGTGCGCAGGCTGCGGAAACTGGGCCGCCGGCCGGGCTAGGTGGGTGGCTAGGTGACGGTCAGGGTGAGGAGGTGGGGGGTCCGGGCGCTGGTGGGGTCGGACAGCTCGGCGTCGAGGAGGTCGACGCCGATCAGCTCGCGGGCTGCGTCGAGGAGTTCGAGTGGGGTGGTCGGCTCCGGCCCGGGGCGCACCAGCAGGTGCCGGATCAGGACTCCGCGGGTGTGCTTGGCCGAGTGCGAGACGACGGTTCGCCGCCCGGCGAGCTCGCGCAGCACGCGCACCGCGACCCAGCGAGCTCCGCCAATAGGCGGCAACGACCGCGTCGACCCGGCCGTGCCCGTCGGCGTCGACCCGGCCGTGCCCGTCGGCGTCGACCCGGCGGTGCCTGATGGCGTCGACCCGGCCGTGCCCGACGGCGGGCGCCAGGCGGCCACGTACGGAGCCGAGCGGCAGTCGACGATGAGCTCCCCGGCGATGGCTCGCGGGTCGAGCTCGACGGCCAGCAGCGGGCGCCAGGCCCGCGCGAGCGGCCCGACCCCGGGCAGGTCGGTGCCCATCGAGAGCCGGTAGGCGGGGATGCGATCGGCGGGCCGCACGAGGCCCCACAGCGCCGAGACGATCCGGATCGAGTCCTCGGCGCGAGCCCGGGCGGCGTCGTCGGGCAGGTCGGCCAGGCCGGCGGCCGCGTAGAGCACCCCGGAGTAGACCGACGACGCCGCGGCGGATGGCCCCGTGCGCAGGTGCCGATTGGCCGCGACCTCCGCCAGCAGGCTGGGCCCGACGCCGAGCACCGCGGCGGCATCGCGCCGCGCGCTTGCCTTGGCCAGGGCCCGGAGCACGACGGACCGGTGCTTGGTGAGCCCGGGGGAGCCGAGCGCCGCGAGGTCGACGGGCGCGCCGTCGTCGGGCGCGGTCTTGGATTCGGAGGGCGGGAGGAGCACGAGCACGCCCGGAACCCTAGCCGGGCGCGGGCGACGGACCCGCCGCTCCGTTCACGGCGCGGTGGCCGGCGGCGGGCCCAGATAGCCGTGCAGGAACGTGCGGACGCCCGCGGTGACGATCTCGGTGACCTCGGACTCCTCGAACGGGATCGCGCCGAAGTAGGAGCGGCTGGTGAGCTCCGAGCCGACGAGCAGCACGAAATGGGTCGCCGCGCGGTCGGCGTCCCCGATCGCGAGGCGCCCCTCGTCGGCGAGCCGGCGCAGGCGAAGGGCGAGCTCGCGATGGACCCGCCGCGGTCCGGTCTCCTGCCACGCGTCGAGCCCGGCCTGCGGGAAGTGCCCGACCTCGGCGTTGATCTGGCGGACCAGTGCGAAATGGTCGGTGAACTCGGCCATCGGCTTCGTCCAGGCGCAGCCCAGGGCGACGAGGTCGGCCTCCAGGTCTGTGACCCGCTCGAGGTAGCGGTCCAGCAGCCCGATCTGGGCGGCGGCGACCCGGGTCGCGCTCTGCTGGATGACCGACAGGAACAGCTGCTGCTTGTCCTCGAAGTGGTTGTAGATGGTGCGCGTGGAAACGCCCGCCTCGGCCGCGATCGCGTCGATGCTGGCGCGCGTGTAGCCGTCCCGTCCGAACACGACGAGGGCGCCCTGGGTGATCGAGGCGCGCTTCTCCGCGAGCCCCCGGCGCTCGCGGGGTGGGGTGGGCGGCGGCACGTCCTGGCTGGTCATCGCGAGTCTCTCCAAAGAATTGCAGTCATCGTTTTACTTGTTGCCATGCACGTTGTACTTTACCGGACATGAGCCCACCGACGACAGCGCCGCCCGTGCCCGACCTGCTGGCGATCCCGGCGTCGGTCTGGGGCATCGCGGCGGTCGTGACGTTCGGGTCCTTCATGTCGGGGCTGGACGCCTCGCTGGTGAACGTCGGGCTGGACACGATCGGCCGCCGGCTGGACGCGCCGCTCGCGACGACGCAGTGGATCGCGAGCGGCTATCTGCTCGCCCTGGCCGCGGCCCTCCCGGCGTCCGGCTGGCTGAGCCGGCGGTTCGGGGCCGGCCGAGGGTGGCTGTGGTCGCTGGGCGCCTTCACGGCGGCGTCCGGGCTTTGTGCGCTGGCCCCGAGCATCGGCCTGCTCATCGCCGGTCGCGCGCTCCAGGGCGTCGCGGGCGGGCTGCTCGTCTCGACGGGCATGACGGTCCTGGCGGGGGCGGCCGGGCCCGAGCGGATGGGCCGCGTCCTGAGCATCACCGGAGTCCCGACCGTGCTCGCCCCGGCGCTCGGGCCGGCCGTCGGCGCGCTGCTCCTCGCGCATCTGTCCTGGCAGTGGTTGTTCGGAATCAACCTGCCGGTCGGCGTCCTGGGTGTCGTGCTCGGGCTGCGATTCGTACCGCGCGGCGAGCGGGCCCCGGCGTCCCGGCTCGACGTGTCGGGGCTCGTCCTGGTGGCTGTCGGCCTGCCGCTCGTTGTCTTCGGGATCACCGAGGCGGGCTCCCGCGCCACCCTCACGGCCGCGCCCGTGCTGCTGGCCCTGCTCGGCGGCACCGCCGCGCTGGTCACCTTCGGGCGCCGGTCGCTGCGCCGCGAGCACCCGCTGCTCGATCTGCGCGTGTTCACCAATCGGGTGTTCGCGGCCGCCTGCGTCGAGCTGTTCTTCGGTGGTGCGGCCCTGTTCGGCGGGCAGGTCGTGCTGCCGCTGTACTTCCAGCTGCAGCGCGAGCGGCCGATCGTCGAGACCGGGCTGCTGCTGCTGCCGTTCGGCCTCGCCGCCGCGGCGACGTTCCCGATCGCCGGGCGACTGACCGACCGGTTCGGCGGCGGCCGGGTGGCTGCCGTGGGGCTGGCGGTGACCGCGGTCGCGACGGCACCGATGGGCTGGCTCCCCGCCGACGTCGGCCTGGTTCCGCTGGAGGCGCTGCAGGTCCTGCGCGGCGTCGGGCTGGCGCTCTCGGGGGCGCCGGTGGTCGCGGCCGCGCTCGCCGCCGTCGCCCGGCACCAGCTGGCCGACGCCATCGCCGAGATCAACATCCTGTCGAGGGTCGGCGGGGCGCTCGGCGGCGCGCTGCTCGTCGTCGTCCTCACCAGCAACTTGAACCAGGGGGTTCGCGGCGTCGCTGCGACCACCGCTTTCCAGACGACCTTCTGGTGGATGACCGGCGCGGCGCTCGCCGCGCTCGCCGCCGCCGGCTGGCTCGTCGTCGAACAACATCGCTCTCACGTCCGAACCTCACACGAGATGGAGCACCACCCATGACCCGGATAGCAATCATCGTCGGCAGCACCCGCCCCGGCCGCCGGGCCGACGCCGTGGCCCGCTGGGTCCACGACGTCGCCGCCCTGCGTGACGACGCGACGTTCGAGCTCGTCGACCTCGCCGACTTCGACCTGCCGCTCCTCGACGAGCCCCAGCCTGCGGCGTTCGGCCCGCACTACGAGCACGCCCACACCCGGGCGTGGTCCGCCGCCATCGCGTCGTTCGACGGCTACGTCTTCGTCACGCCCGAGTACAACCACTCCACGTCCGGCGCGCTGAAGAACGCGATCGACTTCCTGTACACGGAGTGGAACGACAAGGCGGCAGGGTTCGTCGGCTACGGGCTCCAGGGCGGCGCCCGGGCGGTCGAGCACCTCCGCCTGATCGCCTCGGAGCTGAAGATCGCGGACGTCCGCGCCCAGGTCGCCCTGTCGGTGTTCACCGACTTCGAGGGCGTCCGCGTGACCCCGGGCGTGCACCAGGCCGCGTCGCTCGAGACCATGCTGGACGAGCTGGTCGCCTGGTCGGACGCCCTGCGGGTGGTCCGAGCGCCGGCCGTCGCCGAGCTCAGCCGCGCCGCGTCGGCCTGAGCGGGCGGCCGGCGTCGGCCCGGCGTCGCCCCGGCGTCGGCCCCGGCCCCGGCGGCGGGCTAGGCTGGGCACGCGGATGAGCTGGCTGGGCGGCCGCGTTCCCCATGACTTCGGTCGCGGGGGCCGAGGAACGTCCGGGCTCCGTAGGGCAGGGTGGTGGGTAACTCCCACCCGGGGTGACTCGCGGGAAAGTGCCACAGAGAACAGACCGCCACGCTGGCCCGCAAGGGTTCGCGGGGTAAGGGTGAAACGGTGGCGTAAGAGACCACCAGCGTGCCGGGTGACCGGTGCGGCTAGGCAAACCCCACCCGGAGCAAGGTCAGACAGAGAGTGCTTGAGGGCGGCCCGCCCGAGCTCTCGGGTAGACCGCTGGAGGCGTGCGGCAACGTACGTCGTAGATGGATGGTCGCCACCCGCGCGGGGGTAACCCTGCGCGGGTACAGAACCCGGCGTACAGGCCAGCTCATCCGCACCTCAGCGAACGTTCCCCCGGAAACGCTGTGTCCGCACGCGAACTGCGAGACGTTCTCGTGGTTGTCGCCTTGCGGCGACAACAACTCCCAGTTCGCGTGCGGCGCCGGACTCTGGAGGCCCGACGGGCGAGCGCGTCACCCGGTCACGGTCCACCGGGGCGCCGGCTGGCGGTCCTGCGCATACCTCCCGGCCCGGTCGCTGAGCACGCCGACGTCGGTGTCCTGGACGTGGGTGAACCTGACTCGAACCGGGTCCCGGACTCCCTCGAGGCTGACGTACCCGACGCCGGGCAGCTCCTCGGGGATCTGATCGCAGAGTGCGCCGCGGTCCCGGGCGCCCGGGCCGAAGACCAGGGCGACCTGGGCGGCGTCGGTCATCCGTAGGCCGATACGGGTGGGGAACAGGGCGCGCAGGTCCGCGACCTCCTTGGGATCCTGCACGGACCCGATCACGGTGACCCCCGCCGCGCGCCCCTGGGACAGCAGCAGCGACAGCGCGGCCGCGATGCGGGCCTTGCTCTCCCGGTCGACGAGGTAGGACGTCAGGTTCGCGAGCTCGTCGATGACGACGACGATCAGCGGATCGGCGCTGGTGGGGGTGTGCAGGCGCGAGACCCCGCGCAGGGACCGCTGGCGGCGGCGCATGACCGCCACCTGCTCCTCGAGCGCGTCGGCGAACTCGGCTTCGTACGCCGAGCCGGAGTCGGGGTCGCCGTAGACGAACCGGGCGAACAGCCGGCGTCCGAGGGCGAGCTCGACCCCGCCCTTCGGGTCCAGGGCGACCACCTGCACGAGCCCGGAGCCGATGCCGGGAGCCAGGGCGGACAGGATCGACCAGATCACTGAGCCCTTGCCCGAACCCGTGGCGCCCGCGACGAGGACATGGCTGCCGAGCAGCCGCAGCCGGTAGACCGTGCCGTCCTCGCCGAGGGCGACCGGCAGCGCGCTGAGGTCGGGCGGCCCGTCGGCGTCGGACTGGTCGAACGGGGCGATGTCGTCGACCAGCGGGTCGCGGACCAGCATCCACAGGACCAGGTCGTGCGGACGGTCCGGCACGATGCGGACCCGGCACCCGGTGACCCCGAACGTCTGAGCCAGACCCTCGGCCGCCGCGGTCCAGGTCTCGACCGTCTGACCGGGCATCATCCGCACGTGCACCAGGTCCATGTCGCCGCTGATCCGCACCCGGAGCAGGCGGGGCAGGTGATGGGCCCCCGCGTGCTGGACCGAGAGCTTGCTGGTGATCATCGCGCCCGGCCAGCGACCGCGATAGACGCGCGACTCGCGCCAGAAGCCACGGATCCGCGCGACGACGTCCTCCTCGAAGGAGTCCCGCCACCGGACCCGCCAGGTCACCAGCGCGGCCACCCCGGCGAGCGCCAGGATCGCCACGACGAGCCGGACGGAGGGCACCTGCGTCATCACCACGACCAGCACGATCGAGCCGGTCAGGATCCAGTGCCGGAACAGGAACCCGAACCCGGCAGCGATCCGCCCCAGGAACCACATCGAGATGAACGTCGACATCGAGACCTTCGGCGCGTTCAGCTGCAGCGGGAAACCTCTGCCGAACCGAACCCCGCCCAGGCGACTCATGTCGCCACGGCGGGCGCGACCGACCGATCGCCGGTCTGCTCCCGTGCCGGGTCCCGAGCGGTCACAGCGACGTTGCCTGGGACCACACCCAATTCCCGATGTTGGACAGGGAGTTGTTCACCACGGGACCCGCCGCCGTGGAGCCGAGCACGAGCCCGAAGATCACACACACCAATGCCCCACCGGCGTGTACCTTGCCCGCGCGGATCAACGCCAGCACCGCGATGGCCAGCAGTACTGCCGTCACGGCGACGCTCATCGCGCGACCCCCGCCCGGGTGGCCGCAGACGAGCCGGTGCCCGCCGATTGACTCGTCCGAACGTGGGTGCCGAAGCCAAACGGCTGAACCTTGATCGCCATGCCATCCACCTCTTGGTGTCGGGGTCGGTACCCACGCAGCGCTCTTCCGAGCTCGTGGGGTTGGGGCAAAGACTACCGATTCGATCCGGCCGGACCCCGTCGCGCGCGCGGGCGGGGCGGCCCCGGTTCGACCGGCTTTCCGTCACCGCCGGCCCCGAGCGATGCGGTGCACGCCCGGATTCGGCGATCCGCAACCGATTCGCTCGATCGGCACACGCAGTTGCCTCATTTCCTGCAGGAACGCACCGATGTGGGCGAGAGGATCGCGTAGGACCTAAGTCCCGGTGACCGCAGACGAGAGGCACATCGTGTCGCAGGATCATGCACGAGTCGGGCCACCATCGGAAGCCGGGCCGGGTGGGCGTCAGCAGGGCGCGGGGCGGATCGCGTCCGGTGTGCTGTCCCGCATGCGACTGAGCGCTCGCCTCGGGCTCCTGGTGGGCGTGCTGCTCATCCCGACGTTCGTGGCGACCTGGTCGTTCGCCGGCGTCATGGGCTCCCAGGTGGCCTTCTCCGCCGCCGAGCGCACCGGCATGACGGTCCTCTCGCCCGCCCTCGCGGCGCTCACCGCGACCGCCATCGGCGAGACCCCCGACCTGGGCGCTGTTCGAGCAGCGGTCACGGCCGAGCCAGGCCTCGACCTGGGTGCGGCGATGTCCGCCGTCGACGGCCTCGAGGCCGCAGCGACGACGCCGGCTGGGCGGGCAGCGCTCGGCGCCGCGCTGGTCGATCTCGTGACCGCGGCGGGTAACAGCTCGAATCTGATCCTCGACCCGGACCTCGACTCGTTCTATCTGATGGACGCGCTCGTCGTGCAGGTCCCCAAGGCGCTGCTGATGGGCGCACAGGCGGCGCTGCCGCCGACCGGCACCCCGGAGCTCCGGGTCGCCACGCAGGCGGTGCTCGCCGGACAGCTGGCGAGTGCCGCCGCCGCGATGAAGTCCGACGTCGAGACCGCGTCAGCACGTACCGTGGACGGCGCCGTCGGCCGAGACACCCAGGGCCTGACCGCGGCCGCAGGCGTGGTCAACGAGCTTGCCTCGACGTTGACGGCAAGCCTCGGCCACCCGCTGGGCGCGGATCCGGCCGCGGCCGGCCGCGCGACCGGCCAGGGCGCCGTCTCCGTAGGGGTGGCGCTGGACCGCCTGCTCGCCACGCGAATCGCCGGCCTCTCCGAGCGCCGATCCACCACGCTCGCAATCACGCTGGCCTGCCTTCTGGTCGCGCTGCTCTGGGCCGCCGCAGTGGTCGCGAGCTCCCGCCGGGACGTCGGGCTCGCGCTGGGGAGCATTCAGGCGATCGCGCGCGGCAATCTGCTCGATCTTTCCGTCCCGACCGGACGCGACGAGCTGGGCGACATCGGGCGGGCCATCTCGACGGCTCGGGCGTGGCTCCGGGAAACGATGGCTGGGGTCTCCGCGACGGCCCAGACCGTGGGTGCGGCCGCGGGTGAGCTTTCGGCGTCGAACTCCAAGGTGGCCTTCAACGCGGAGGCGACCACCACGCAGGCGGGCGTCGTGGCCGCGGCCGCGGAGCAGGTGAGCCGAAACGTGCAGACGGTGGCGGCGGGAACCGAGGAGATGGGGGCCTCGATCCGGGAGATCGCGCAGAACGCGAGCGAGGCGGCAACGGTGGCAGGTCGCGCGACGGGCGTGGTGTCCTCGACGAATGAGATCGTGACGAAGCTGGGGCTCTCGTCGGCGGAGATCGGCGCCGTGGTCAAGGCGATCACGTCGATCGCCGCGCAGACGAACCTGCTCGCCCTGAATGCGACGATCGAGGCGGCGCGCGCAGGTGAGGCAGGCAAGGGCTTCGCGGTCGTCGCCGGCGAGGTCAAGGAGCTCGCGCGGGAGACCGCGCGGGCCACGGAGGAGATCACCCGGCGGGTCGAGGCGATCCAGCTCGAGACCGCCGACGCCGTGGCGGCGATCGGCGAGATCAGCGCGATCATCGTGCTGATCAACGACTACCAGCTGACCATCGCGAGTGCGATGGAGGAGCAGACCGCCACGACCAACGAGATGTCCCGATCCGTGGCCGAGGCGGCCAACGGCTCCGGGGAGATCGCGGCCAACATCACCGGCGTTGCCTCGTCCTCCACGAGCTCGAGCCGTCTCTTCGGCGAGATCGATGCGTCCGTCGGCAATCTCGCCCGCCTGTCCGTTGACCTGCGCGAACGTGTCGCCGCCTTCACGTACTGACAACGGCGCGCCGATCGTTACATCCGTGAAACGTGTCAACGGGCATGTGGTATGCGATGGTGAGGGCCACACATTCAGGGGGCCGAATGTTAACCAGGGGACAGCGTCGTCGCCGCATTACCGGGGATCGCGTGGACTGCGCGAGCCAGCTCGAGGATTTGGTGCGCGGGCTTGCCGCGCATTTCGATGTTCCGGAGCCAATCGTGCTCCCGTGGCCTGCCACCGGCGAGGTGCACCAGCTCGGACGGTACTCCCGTGGGTTCGACGGCGGCCGGATCACGCTCTGGTACAAGGCGCTGCACGCGGGAAACATCCACACCGTGCTCGCGCACGAGTTCACCCACCATCTCGACTACGAGCGTGGCACCTACCGCGGGCTCGACCCGGAGAACCTGCACGGGCGCGTGTTCATCGAGAGTTGGCGCGAGGTCGAGGAAGCCCTCGACGCCCTGCGGCAGGCCGCCGCCGCCTGACCCGCTCGCCGAGAAGTCGAAAATCGCCCGTCGGACTCGATCCGGACGGGCGATTTTCGACTTCTCGGCGTTACTGCCGGCGAACTACTGGCAGGACTCGCAGTCGAGCGCGTCCTGCGGGTCGATCGGGCAGGCGATCCCGTCGATGATCTCGAACTCGGCGCGCGGAAGGTCCTCGGGAAGGACGAACGCCGGCAGGACGTACGCCGACAGGTCGTCCGCCGACAGGTCGTCCGCCGACAGGTCGTCGGCCGGCAGGTCGTCGGCCGGCAGGGCGTGCGTGGGCGAGGCGTCGATGCGCCAGATGGCGCGCGCGACGTCATCGGGCGAGACGTACGCGCGCGAGAGGAGGGTGTCCGTTGTCATACCGGGATAACGCCCCGGCGCGCGGGTTTCATCCGCAGCCGGGCGGTCTGCGAGGCCCGTTCAGAGCTCGTCGCCGCCGGCGGATGCGACCCAGAGGTACACGTTGCGGCCGGTCTCGCTCGCCGCGGTGAGCAGGGCGATGATCGACGTGACGAGGGGGAGCGCGGAGCGCGGCGTGAGGTCCAGGTCCTCGTCGGCCGCCCACTCCGAGGCGACCTCGCCGGGCAGCTCGACGTCCTCGGCGCGACCGAGCTCGACCAGGACCTCGCGCAGGAACGACGGCACCTCGAACAGCGACTCGCGGTCGAGGTCGACCTCTTGGAGCTCGAGCTCACCGTTGCCGTACTGCACCGCGCGCGCGGCGATCTCGCCGAGGACCTCGAGGTCGAGGGCTTCCACGCCGGACAGGTCGAGGGCCGCGTCCACGGCCTTCGGCTCGCGCCCGGCGTCGCGGGCATCGGCGCGCGCGAGGGCGCCGGTGTGGTCGGCCACGAAGAGCTCGGATCGAACGGTCATGACGGGGCTCCCCAGGAACGGAACGCGGCGCGCTGCGCGACGCGCGCGAAGCCTATCCGCCGGCGCGACGCGGGGCGCACCGCCCCCACCCGCAACGTCCGAGCGTTGACGTCCTATAGGACGTCAACGCTCGGACGTTACGCGGGGTGGGTCAGGCGCCGTGCAGGCGCGCGAACTGCAGGGCGTGCTCCTGCGCCAGCCACGGAGTCTCCGCCCGCGCATCCGTGCACGGGTGGCCCGCCTCGAGCTCGTCCAGGTAGGCCCGGTCCTTCGCGAGGCGTCGGCCCATCTCGCGAACGTCACCCACGTGACCGTGCCCGGGGAGGAGCACCTCGATGCGGTGCTCGCGCGCGGCGGCCTCGAGCGCGTCGAGCCCCGCGCGGTAGTCCGCGACGGGGTCCGCCGCGTCGACGTCGAGCAGGGGGATCTCCTCGTCGCAGAGCATGTCCCCGGAGAGCAGCACCCCGCCGGCCGGCAGCACGAGCCCGGCGTGCCCCGGGCAGTGCCCCGCGAGCGGGACGACGACGGCGCGCGGACCGTCCCACGGGATCTCGCCCGCGCCGTCCGGCAAGGGGGTCAGCCGGCCGGTCAGGTCTCGGTCGTGACCGGGCGCCGCCGCGTCGGCCTCGGCGAGCACGTGCGGTCGGGTGGCGTGCGCGTGGGCCGCGCCGCGGGGGGTCGCCCACCGCGGGCCGTCGCCGAGCGCGCGCGCCCACAGCACGTGATCCCAATGCGGGTGGGTCGAGAAACCGGCCACGACCGACCAGCCGCGCTCGCGGATCGCCGTCGCCAGCCCGGCGATCTCCGCGACCGTGATGCCGGGATCGACCACCAGGCACGCGCCGTCGTCGGCGACGACCACTGTGCTGAGCGACCTCCAGATCACGGCGGTAGCGGTCCACACCCCGGGCGCCACCTCGGTCAGCTCGCGGGCCGTCACTCGACCGGTCCGTTCGCCACGCGAGTCGCGCCCGGCCCGATCCCCGTGCGCCGGCTCAGCGGTTCTGCTCGGCGCGTGCCGCGAGGGCCGCCGCGCCGACGATCCCGGCCGCGTTCCGCAGCTGCGCGGGCACGATCGGGGCCCGCAGGTGCAGCAGGGGCAGGAACTTCGCGTGGTTCTTGCTGACCCCGCCGCCGACGATGATCCGGTCCGGCCACAGCAGGTCCTCGAGCACGCCGTAGTAGCGCTGCAGGCGCTGGGCCCACTCCTCCCAGCTGAGGTCCTCGCGGTCGCGGGCGCCGTCCGACGCCATGGACTCGGCGTCGCGCCCGTCGATCTCGATGTGACCCAACTCGAGGTTCGGGACCAGCACGCCGTCGACCACCATCGCGGTGCCGATGCCGGTGCCGAGGGTCGTCACGAGGGTCACGCCCGTCGAGCCGCGGGCGGCCCCGTACCTCGCCTCGGCGAACCCGGCGGCGTCCGCGTCGTTGAACGCGACCACCTTGCGGCCGAGCGCCTTGCCCATGACGGTCTCGATGTTCGTCCCGATCCAGGACGAGTCGACGTTCGCCGCGCTGCGGGCCACGCCGTGCTGGACGACCGCCGGGAACGTGATCCCGACGGGCACGTCGAGCGGGAGGTCGAACGAGGAGATCACCTTCGCGACGATGTCGGCCACGTTCTCCGGTGTCGAGACGTCGGGGGTCGCGATCCGCACGCGGTCGGCGGAGAACTCCCCGCGCGCGAGGTCGACCGGCGCGCCCTTGATCCCGCTGCCGCCGATGTCGATGCCGAAGGCGACCGATGGGGTGGACTTCTTCGTCCCAGGGTTCTGGCTCATGGCGAGGTCAGGATCTCCGCTCCGGTTTGGGTGACCAGCAGGGTGTGCTCGAACTGTGCGGTGAGGGCGCCGTCGGCCGTCAGGACCGTCCAGCCGTCGTCCCACATGGTCCATTCGTGGGTGCCGAGCGTGAGCATCGGCTCGATCGTGAAGACCATGCCGGGCTTGATCTCGGTCGCGTACTCCGGGGCCGCGTCGTAGTGCGGGATGACCAGGCCCGAGTGGAAGGCCTCGCCGACGCCGTGGCCGGTGTAGTCCCGCACGACGCCGTAGCCGAACCGCTGGGCGTACTTCTCGATCACGCGTCCGATCACGTTCACCTCGCGACCCGGGACGACGGCCCGGATCGCGCGGGCCAGCGACTCGCGGGTGCGCTCCACGAGCAGCGCCGCGGACTCGCTGATCTCCCCGACCGGGAAGGTCGCGTTGGTGTCGCCATGCACGCCGCCGATGAAGGCGGTGATGTCGACGTTCACGATGTCGCCGTCCACCAGCACGGTGGAGTCCGGGATCCCGTGGCAGATCACCTCGTTGACCGAGGTGCACAGCGACTTGGGGTAGCCGCGGTAGCCGAGGGTGGACGGGTACGCGCCGTGCCGCACGAGGTACTCGTGGCCGATCCGGTCGAGCTCGTCGGTCGTGATGCCGGGGGTGACGGCCCGGCCGACCTCCGCAAGGGCGCGCGCCGCGATGCGGCTCGCCACCCTGATCCGGTCGACCGTCTCGGGGGCGACGACGTCGCTGCCCTCGAATGCCTTGGGTCCGGGTCGGCCCACGTACTCCGGGCGCGCGATGGAGCTGGGCACGGAGCGGCGGGGGCTGATCACCCCCGGCGTGATGGGCCGGCTGGTGGTGCTCGCTGTCGCCATGACTGGCAGTCTACGGACCATAGGAGCCCGGTTGCGGGCACGAGGTGGAGGTGCGTCATGGCAGGTGCGGACGAGTCCGGCGAGTTCTGGTTCAACGCCAGGACGAAGCAGATCGAGGAGGGCCACCAGAGCTCGTGGCGGGACCTGATGGGGCCCTACCCGAGCAGGGAGGCCGCGGCCCACGCCCTGGAGCAGGCGGCGGATCGGACCAAGGCCTGGGACGAGCAGGACGAGCGCGACACGACCTGACCGGTCGTTAACCTTCGCGGATGACCTCAGTCGCTGAGCAGTTGAAGGACGCTGAGCAGTTGAAGGACCTCGAGCGCACCCGGCTGCGGGCGCTGGTCGACGCCGACGCCCCCGCCCTGGATGCGCTGCACACCGCGGACTTCGTCCTGGTCAACCCCGGCGGGGGCGCGTGGTCGAAGGAGGAGTACATCGGGGGAGTCGTGTCGAGGCGGATCAACTACCGCCGTTTCGAGGCGATCTCCGAGATCGAGGCGATGGTGGACGGCAACCTCGCGGTGCTGCGCTACCGGTCCGCGATCGACATCCACATCCAGGGCGAGGGCGGCCGCCCGCTCGAGTGCTGGCACCTGGACTGCTACCGGCGGGTTGCGCCGGATGCTCCGTGGCAGGTGGTCTGGTCACAGGCGACGGAGACCGAGTAGCCCGCCGAGTCGCGCAGTTCACCGACGGCACGCTAACGTCCGAGCGCTGACGTCCTATAGGACGTCAGCGCTCGGACGTTGCGAGTTGCGAGTTGCGGCGTGGCGCCGGCCGGGGGTGGCTACTTGGGGAACGAGTGGGCGAGATCGGGGAAGGTGCCCGTGCGGACCTCGTCGGCGTAGGCGGTTGCCGCCGCGCGCAGCGCAGCCCCGACCTCGCCGAAGTGCTTGGCGAACCTCGGCGCCCAGTCGCCCATGCCGGCCATGTCCAGCCAGACGAGCACCTGACCGTCGCAGTCCGGTCCCGCCCCGATCCCGATCGTCGGGATGTGCAGGACCTCGGTGACGCGCGCGGCGAGCGGCGCCGGCACCATCTCCAGCACGACGGCGACCGCACCGGCCTCCTGGAGCGCGACGGCGTCCGCGGAGAGACGCTCGGCGGCGTCGTCACCGCGGCCCTGCACGCGCGGGCCGCCGAGCAGGTTCTCCGACTGCGGAGTGAAGCCGAGGTGCCCGAAGACGGGGATCCCCGCGTTGGTGAGCATCCGGACCTGGGCCGCGACGCGGCGGCCGCCCTCGAACTTGACCGCGTGCGCACCGCCCTCCTTGAGCATCCGGACCGCCGTCGCGAGCGCCTGCTCCGGGGATGCCTCGTACGAGCCGAACGGCAGGTCGGCGATCACGAGCGCGCGCTTGGCCGCGACCGAGACCGCCCGCACCGCGGGGATCAGCTCGTCCACGGTGACCGGGATGGTCGTCTCGGCGCCGTGCATCGTGTTCCCGATCGAGTCGCCGATCAGCAGCATGTCGATTCCGACCTCGTCGAAGATCTTGGCGGTCGGGTAGTCGTAGGCGGTCAACATGGTGAGCCGGTCGCCGCGTTCCTTGGCCTCGCGCAGGTGGTGCACCCGGACGCGCTTGGGTGCGGGTGCGGCGGGGCGCGGGGAGGTCGCGGGCGTGCCGGCGGCGGACTCAGTCATCGGTGCGGCTCCTGGTAGGTGCTCACGGCTCGCGCCATAGCGTCGTGATGGGCAGCCTACGGTCCCGGCCAAAGGCGAGCCCGGTGACCTTCGGACCGAGCGGGTACTGGCGGCGCTTCCACTCGGCACGATCGACGAGGGTGAGGACCTTGTCCACGATCTCCGGGTCGAACCCGCGGGCCAGCAGCTCGACCCGGCCCTCCGCGTGCTCGACGTACGCGTCGAGGACCCGGTCCAGCAGCTCATACGGCGGCAGCGAGTCCTGGTCGACCTGGCCGGGGCGCAGCTCGGCCGACGGCGGTTTGGTGATCGAGCTCTCCGGGATCGGCGGCAGCTTGCCGACGTCGAGCGCGGCGTTGTTGCGCCACCGGGCCAGCGCCCACACGCGCGACTTGTCCACGTCCTTCAGCGGCGCGTACCCCCCGACGGCGTCCCCGTAGACGGTCGAGTAGCCGACCGCGAGCTCGGACTTGTTCCCGGTCGCGAGCACGAGGTGGCCCTCGGCGTTCGCCAGGCCCATCAGGATCACGCCGCGCATGCGCGCCTGCAGGTTCTCCGCGGCGACGCCCTCGAGCCCGAGCTCGGCCTCGAACACGTCGACCATCGGCTTGATCGGCTGGATGCGGTAGTCGGCGCCGATCCGCTTGGCGAGGTCGGCGGCGTCGTCCTTGGAGTGCTCGGAGGAGTACCGCGATGGCATCGAGACGCCGACGACGTGCTCGCCGCCGATCGCGTCCGCCGCGATCACCGCGACCAGTGCCGAGTCGATCCCGCCGGACAGGCCGAGCGCGACCGAGCCGAAGCCGTTCTTGCGCAGGTAACCGCTCAGGCCCGCGACGACCGCCTTGTAGATCGCCTCGTCGGGGTCGAGGTCCGGGGCGATCTCGGGCCCGGTGCGGGGGATGGCGGCGGCGGGGGCGGAGGCGTCGCCGGTCGCGCCCTCGAGCGTGGCGTCGGGCAGGTCCCACAGGAGCAGGTGCTCGACGAGCTGCGGAGCGCGGGCCAGCAGGTCGCCGTCCGCGTCGACCACGAACGAGCCGCCGTCGAACACGAGGTCGTCCTGGCCGCCGACCATGTTGACGTAGGCGACCGGCGCGCGGACCTCGCGGGCCCGGCGAGCGGCCAGCTCGGTGCGCAGGTGGACCTTGCCGTCCTCGAACGGAGAGCCGTTGATGACCAGCAGCAGGTCCAGGTCGGCATCGGCCATCGCGGCGACCGGGCCGCCGTCCTGCCAGATGTCCTCGCAGATCACCAGGCCTATCCGCCGCCCGTGGACGTCGAGGACGCACGGCTCGGTGCCCGAGGCGAAGATCCGGAACTCGTCGAACACGCCGTAGTTCGGCAGGTGGTGCTTGTCGTAGCGGGCCTGGACCCGGCCGTGCTGGATCACCACGGCCTGGTTCGTGGGGCGCGCCGGCGCGGCGTCGTGCTCGCGCGTGGTCCGCTCCCCGACGCTCCCGACGACGACGACGAGCTCGCCCAGCCCCTCCTGCGCCAGCCCGGTCGCGATCGACTGCAGCGCAGCCTCGGCGCCGCGCCGGAACGAGGCCCGCAGCGCGAGGTCCTCGATCGGGTACCCGGTGACGGTCATCTCGGGGAACGCGACGACGTCGGCCCCGGCCTGCGCCGCCCGCCGGGTCCACTCGAGCACGGTCCGGGTGTTGCCCGCGAGATCGCCGACACACGTGTCGACCTGGGCCAGCGCGATGCGCACATTCACCATGCCCCGACCCTATTGCGCCCCGCCCCCCGCCAGTTCCGCGGTCCGCGCGGAGGTGCGGGAGGCGTGGGTCCGGTGCGGTCGTCTCCGTCGGTGCCCGGTCCGATGCCTGCTCATGAGGCTTCGGACCGCTGGGTGTATGGCTGGGTGTATCGAGAGTGCACCTCCCGGTGCATTTTCGATACACCCAGCCATACACCCAGCCCCAATTGGGGACGTCCGGCCTGATACGGCATGTTTCGGGAGCAGACTTGGGCGCCCCGGGCAATGTGGCGCGTCGGAAATTCAACGGGGTGTCAGATCCGGCCAGGTCCGCGCGGCGTCATCGAGACGGCAGGACGCGGCATGCCCGCGCGAGCGGCATGTGCCCGTTCGATCCGGCCTAGGACCTGTCGTCCGTTGGTCAGGATCTCGTGCGGAGTGACCGCGAGGCGGCTGATCCCGTACTCGGCGAAGACACTGTCGACGCGTACGGTCCGGTCCCAGTCGGCTGACGCGGAGTGGTGCTTGGCGGAGTGGACCTGGACGGCGAGGCCGACGTCGTCGAACCAGGCGTCCGGAGAGGGCAGGACCGTGCCGTCCGAGGCTCGCAGCTCGGGGTTCGGCCACGCTTTCGGGAGTACCGGACTGGTTCCGAGCAGGTCGAGAAGGTCGACCTCAGCGACCGACCACGCGCCACTGCGGGCCGTCGCGATCGCCCGCCGAAGAATGCCTGAACCACGGTGGGCGCCGGCGCCGAGCTCGTGCTCGAGGTCTTCGGGTCGCAGCAGGCGCCGCTGGAGCGCTTCGATCACGACGGCGTCCGCCGAACGTTGCGACCGGGCCCCGCGGGCCGCGTCCGCGACAGCACGCGTGAGCGGCGCGATTCGGACGATTCCGCGGCACACCGCGGCCGGCGCGATGCGTTTGCTCCGGGTGGCGACGACGAACCCCGACCGTCGCGCGGCCAGATTCCCTGGCACTTGCATGTGGACGCGACCGTCGTCGATGACCGACGCGATCCCATGCCATCGTGCGGCCGTCGCTCCGCTCACCCTGGCCTCGGGGCCGCACATGAGCTGCGCCGCGACCAGACGCTGATCGAGGTTGAGCGGGCCGGTGAACAGGGCCACCACCCCAGGAAGCACGTGTCGCCACGATCGCTGAGCCCTGTGCCGCACGGCGGCCGACGTGATGCCCGCGGCGGTGAGCTGGGATCGCGTGACGAGCCCGCTCTGAAAGCTCGCGATGGACGCGAGCTCGGGTGGGAGGTCGGGGGAACCCATAGGTGGATATTGCCGGAGCCGGAACGCTCACGCGCTCGGCGCGGCGGCTCCCGGTGGACGGGCACGCGATCATCGAGCCTGTGGACGCATAGCCATCCTGGGCCCGCCGTCGATGGCCACCGGGCTGGGTGTGTCGCTGGGTGTATCCGATGCGCACCCCCAGGTGCACGCCCGATGCGCCCACCCATACACCCAGCGTCCGGGACGCCGTCGGGCAGCCAGCACGCTCCCCGCACGGCCTCACCGAGACCGCCGCCGGGGATGTCACCAACCCGAAACCTTTATCGGGCAGGATGGGGGCATGGACAGGCAGCAAGAGTTCGTGCTCCGCACGGTCGAGGAGCGGGACATCCGCTTCGTCCGCCTCTGGTTCACCGATGTGCTCGGGATCCTCAAATCCGTGGCGATCGCGCCCGCGGAGCTCGAGTCGGCGTTCTCGGAAGGGATCGGCTTCGACGGGAGCTCGATCGAGGGCCTGACGCGGGTGTACGAGGCGGACATGATCGCTATGCCCGACCCCACCACGTTCCAGATCCTGCCGTGGCGCGGCGAGCGGCAGGGCACCGCGCGGATGTTCTGCGACATCCTCACCCCCGACGGCGAGCCGTCGCTGGCCGACTCCCGCAACGTGCTCAAGCGCGCGCTCGCGAAGGCGAGCGACCAGGGGTTCACGTTCTACACGCACCCCGAGGTCGAGTTCTACCTCTTCGAGAGCAGCGACCTGTCCAAGCCGCTCGTCCCGGCGGACCAGGGCGGCTACTTCGACCACGTGCCGCGCGGCACGACGCACGACTTCCGGCGCTCGGCGATCGGGATGCTCGAGTCGATGGGGATCTCGGTCGAGTTCTCCCACCACGAGGCCGGGCCGGGCCAGAACGAGATCGACCTGCGCTACGCCGACGCCCTGACCACAGCGGACAACATCATGACGTTCCGCACGGTGGTCAAGGAGGTCGCGCTCGAGCAGGGCACGTTCGCGTCGTTCATGCCCAAGCCGATGGCGGACCACCCCGGTTCGGGCATGCACACCCACCTGTCGCTGTTCGAGGGCGACCGCAACGCGTTCGCCGAGCCGGGCGCGCAGTACGAGCTGTCCAAGGTCGCGCGCAACTTCATCGCCGGCCTGCTCAGGCACGCGCCGGAGATCACCGCGGTCACGAACCAGTTCGTGAACTCCTACAAGCGGCTGTGGGGCGGCGCCGAGGCGCCGAGCTACGTCTGCTGGGGCCACAACAACCGTTCCGCGCTGGTCCGGGTCCCGATGTACAAGCCCGGCAAGTCGAACTCGAGCCGCGTGGAGTACCGCGCGCTGGACTCGGCCGCGAACCCGTACCTGGCCTTCGCCGTGCTGCTCGCCGCCGGCCTCAAGGGCGTCGAGGAGGGCTACGAGCTGCCCGAGGGCGCCGAGGACGACGTCTGGGAGCTGACCGACGCCGAGCGCCGCGCGGTCGGCATCGAGCCGCTGCCGCAGTCGTTGGACCAGGCGATCTTGATCATGGAGCGCTCCGAGCTCGTCGCCGAGACGCTCGGTGAGCACGTCTTCGACTTCGTGCTGCGCAACAAGCGCCAGGAGTGGGACGACTACCGCGGGCAGGTCACGCCCTACGAGCTGCGGCGGTTCCTGCCGATCCTGTGAACCCTGGACGCGGTGCACCCCTTTCGCACGACAGAGCTACCGTGAGCGCGTGAGCACCCGCGGCGGCACCCTGGCCGGCCGGCTCACCCGGCTCGGATTCGCTGACGTCAGGCGTGCCCAGAGCATGCTGGCCGACGCCGACCTGGTCGCCGTCGTCGGCGACGTTACCGACGACGACGTGGCGGGACTGGTCGGCGCCCTCGGTGAGGTGGCCGACCCGGACCAGGCGCTGCTCGCCCTCGCCCGGATCGCCGGATCGGTCCGCGAGAACCCCGCCCAGCGCACGCTGCTCGCGGGGCTGCTGAGTCGCGGCCTCGAGCGGGACCGGCTGCTCGCCGTCCTGGGTGCCTCGGTCGCGCTCGGCGACACCCTCGCCGCGCACCCCGACCAGCTCGACGTGCTCGCCGACCTGACTCCCGGCATCGGTGTGCAGGTCGCCGAGGTGCGCGCCGAGCTGCTCATCTCCGTCGGGGCGGACCCCGACGCCGAGGTGCCGGTGGCCGACGTCGTCGGCCCCGCCGGGTGGGACGTGATGCGCCGGGCCTACCGCCGACGGTTGATGCGCATCGCCGCAACCGACCTCACGAGCACCGACCCGCTGAGCCGGCTGCCGGGGGTCGCGGCCGCGCTCGCGGACCTCGCGGCGGCCGCGCTCGAGGCCGCCCTCGCGCTCGCGCGCGCCGAGCTCGACGACCACGGAGCCGGGGTGCGGCTCGCGGTCCTGGGGCTGGGCAAGACCGGCGGGCGCGAGCTGAACTACGTGAGCGACGTCGACGTCATCTACGTCGCCGAGCCCACCGATGCGGTCACCGAGGAGCACGCGCTCGCCGTCGGCGCCCGGCTCGCGACCAGTCTCGCGCGCGCCTGCGCCAACCCGTCCGGCGAGCCGGCCCTGTGGCCGGTCGACGCCGCGCTGCGCCCCGAGGGCAAGAACGGCCCGCTCGTGCGCACGCTGTCGAGCCACCGCGCGTACTACGAGCGCTGGGCCAGCACCTGGGAGTTCCAGGCGCTGCTCAAGGCCCGGCCGGTCGCGGGGGACCGCGCGCTCGGCGAGGCGTACGTCGCCGCGATGAACCCGCTGGTCTGGTCCGCGGTCGAGCGGGAGAACTTCGTCTCCGACTCCCAGGCGATGCGCCGCCGGGTCGAGCAGAATGTCCCGGTCGCCGAGGCGGACCGCCAGCTCAAGCTCGGCGTCGGCGGGCTGCGGGACGTCGAGTTCACCGTCCAGCTGCTCCAGCTCGTGCACGGGCGCGCGGACACCTCGATCCGCAGCCCCAGCACGCTGACCGCGCTCGCCGCGCTCGCCGCGGGCGGCTACGTCGGGCGCGAGGACGCCGCGCGCCTCGCCGTCTGCTACCGCCTGCTGCGCGCCCTCGAGCACCGGATCCAGCTGCACCGGCTGCGCCGCACCCACCTCATGCCGACGTCCGACGCCGACCTGCGGCGCCTCGCCCGCTCGATCGGGATGCGGGCCGAGGGCGCCAACGAGCTGATGGAGCGCTGGCGCAGCACGCGCCGCGAGGTCCGCGGGCTGCACGAGGCGCTCTTCTACCGACCGCTGCTGCCCGCGACCGCGCAGCTCTCGACGGCGGAGGCGGCCCTCGCGCCCGACGCCGCCCGCGCGCGGCTCGCCGCCATCGGCTACCGCGACCCGGCGGGCGCGCTGCGGCACATCGTGGCCCTCACCGAGGGCGTCTCACGCCGCGCGGCGATCCAGCGCCAGCTGCTGCCCGTGATGCTCGGCTGGTTCGCCGAGGGCGCCGACGCCGACGCCGGCCTGCTCAACTTCCGGCGGCTGTCCGACACCCTCGGCACCACGCACTGGTACCTGCGCCTGCTGCGCGACTCGGGCACCGCGGCCGCCCGCCTCGCGCGGGTGCTGTCCACCTCGCGTTACGTCGCGGAGGCCCTCGCGCGCTCCCCGGAGTCCGTGGCGTGGCTGGCCGACGACGCCGAGCTCGCCCCGCGCTCTCCCGAGCGCCTCGCCGCCGAGGCCGACGC
>NZ_DATCNW010000138.1:0-4310 GCF_036565025.1 Pengzhenrongella sp. | reverse complement strand
GCCGCGGCGAGGACGCCGGCCGCCTCGAGGGCCGCGAGCTCCTTCTCGAGCCGGTGCAGCTCGGCGCCGACGTTCTGCCGCGCCGGTTCCTCCCACGCCGCGCTGAGCGGGCTGTTGAACAGCGCGCCGCGCTGCAGCAGCTTCGTCAGGATCCGGATGCGCGCCCGCACGTAGTCCTGGACGGGCAGGTGCGAGTACTCCGCGCGGACGTCGCGCAGGTACGCCTTGTACCGCTGCGGCTCGCTCGCGAGCATCGCGAGGTCGGCGTCGCACAGCACGGCGCAGTCGTAGTCGCCGGGGGTCGGGGTGTGCCGCCGCAGGGCGATCACCATGTCGTGGGCACGCTGTGCGCGGTTCGCCGGGACGCCCAGCGCGGTGAGCTCCGAGCGGGCCAGCTCGGCGCTCGCCACCTCGTCCTCACCGCCACGGTTCGCGTACACCGCCGCATCCTTCGCGTCGAAGATCGCGCCGTGGTACCAGGCGGCGAGGCGCACGACCTCGGGCTCGTGGGTCTCCTCCGCCAACTCGTCGACCCGTGCGAGCACGTCGGCCAGGTGCTTCAGGGTGTGGAAGTGCCGTCCGGGGCCCGACCAGAGGTCGATCAGGCGCGAACCGACGGCACGGATCTCGTCAGGTGTTGCGGTCGCGCCGGCACCGATACAGCTTCGGACCCACGCGGACAACAACCACTGTGGCGCGTCGTAGACGCCCATGGACCAGCCTCACCACTACCGGGGGACGTACGGACAAAGACCCAGCATCCTATCCACAACGCTGGACCTCACTGCGCCATTTCCTCACCTTCGTCCTCGACCTCGACCTCGACCTCGGCCTCGTTCTCGGCCTCGTTGCGACGTTCGGCGGCACCCGCGTCGAGCGGCAGGCTCACCCGCACGGTCGTGCCCCCGCCCGGCGTCGCGGAGATCTCCACCGAACCCTGATGGGCCCCGACGATCGCGGCCACGATCGCCATGCCGAGCCCGGCACCGCCGCCGGAGCCGCGCGCGCGGGAGGAGTCGACGCGGTAGAACCGCTCGAACACGCGGGCCGCGTGCTCGTCGGAGATGCCCGGGCCGTGGTCGCGCACCTCGAGCACCGCGCGCGCCGTCGGCCCCGAGCCGGTCCGCCCGACGGCGATCTCCACCGCCGTCCCCGCGGGGGTGTGCTGGGCGACGTTCCCGGTGAGGTTCGAGAGCACCTGGCGCAGCCGGTCCTCGTCGCCGACGACCGGGCAGGGTGCCACGGGTGTGCCCGGGGCCAGCGGTTCCAGGCGGATCGGGCGGCCGACGTCGAGCGCGTGCAGGTCGCTCACGGCGTCGGCGACCAGGACGGTCAGGTCGACCGGTGCGCTGCGCATCGGGCGGCCGTCGTCGAGCCGGGCGAGGTGCAGCAGGTCCTCGACCAGCCGGCCCATCCGGGTCGCGGAGTCCTCGATCCGGCGCAGGGTGTCGTCGACCTCGGGCTTCGTGGTCACCGCGCCCATCCGGTACAGCTCGCTGTAGCCGCGGATCGTCGCGAGCGGGGTCCGCAGCTCGTGCGAGGCGTCCGCGACGAACCGGCGCATCCGTTCCTCCGACGCGGCGCGCGCGGCGAACGCCTGCTCGATCTGGGCGAGCATCACGTTCAGCGTCCCGCCGAGCCGGCCCACCTCGGTGCTCTCCGGCGCGGGCGGCACGCGCAGCGAGAGGTCCCCGGCGGCGATGGCCGCGGCGGTGTCCTCGATCTCGCGTAGCGGGCGCAGCGAGCGGTGCACCGCGATCCAGCCGGCGAGGGCGCCGAGGAGCAGCACGGAGACCGAGATCAGCAGCAGTGCCGAGCGCATCTGGTCCATGGTGGCCTCGGCGGCCGTCAGCGGGAGCGCGACGGCGACCGAGCCGAGCAGCGAGTTGTTGCCCACCAGCCCGAGCTCGATGACGCGCCAGCGTCCGTGCCCGTCGACCGATCGGACGGTGAACGGCGCGCCGCGCAGGTGCGTGACGTCGCTCGCGGTGAGCAGCGGCAGGTTGGGCGCGTTCCCGGCGTCGGTCGTGGCGGACGGGTAGCTCTGGTAGACGGTGCCGTCGGCCTTCGCGATCTGGACGAAGTAGTCGCTCGGGCGCACGTCCGGCCCGTGGTCGCCGGTGGCGGCACCCCAGGCCTGCTGCGCCGCCTGCGAGGCGGAGGTCGCGAGCTGGGCGTCGACCTGGCCGACGAGCGAGCGGTCGAGCAATGTCAGCGTCGTCACCCCGGCGAGGCCGAGCCCGAGCAGCAGCAGTCCGGTCACGATGCCGACCATCCGCACGCGCAGCGGCACGCCGTGCAGGCGGCCCGAGAGCTGCGCCGTCAGGGCGGCGCGCCGACTGGGCGCCGTCGGCTCGGCGTCGGGCGAGCCGTCGGGCGAGTCGGGCGAGTCGAGTGAGTCGAGTGAGTCGAGCGAGTCGAGTGAGTCGAGTGAGTCGTCGGGCGCGGCGTCGACCGAGCCGTCGACCGAGTCGTCCGGGGGCGCCCCCGGCGCGGTGGCACCCGCCGGGGCTCCGGGCCCCGGCGGGTCGGTCGTCGGTCTCTCCACGGCGGTCCCGGCGTCCGTCACGCCGCGCCCGGCGGCAGGCGCAGCACGTACCCGACGCCCCGCTTGGTGTGGATCAGCGGCACCGGGACGACGACGCCGACGCCGTCGGACAGGGGTCCGGGCGTGGCGGCGTCGATCTTGCGTCGCAGATAGGAGATGTACGACTCGACGATGTTCGCGTCGCCGCCCCAGTCGTACTGCCAGACGTGGTCCAAGATCTGCGTCTTGGACAGCACCCGTCCGGCGTTGAGCATGAGGTAGCGCAGCAGCTTGAACTCGGTCGGGGAAAGGTCGATGGTGCGCCCCGCTCGGCGGACCTCGTGGCCGTCGTCGTCCAGCTCGAGGTCCGCGTAGCGCAGCGTGGCCTCGTCCGCGTCCTCCTCGCCGGGGCGGGTGCGGCGCAGCACCGCGCGGATCCGCGCGACGACCTCCTCGAGGCTGAACGGCTTGGTGACGTAGTCGTCGCCGCCGACGGTGAGGCCCGTGACCTTGTCGGACGTGTCGTCGCGTGCGGTGAGGAAGACGACCGGGACGTGCTGGCCCTTCTCGCGCAACCGGCGCGTCAGGGTGAAGCCGTCCATGTCGGGAAGCATGACGTCGAGCACGACGAGGTCGGGGTCGACCTGGCGCACCAGGCGCAGCGCCGAGGCGCCGTCGGCCGCGGAGTGCACCTCGAAGCCCGCGAACCGCAGCGATGTCGCGAGGAGCTCGCGGATGTTGGGCTCGTCATCGACGACCACCAGGCGGGCCTCTGGCTCAACGGGAGGTCTGTTCATCCATTCAGTTTGCTCCCGAAGCCTGGGAGTCGCCTGGAAATCCCCTGCGGATTTTCGCCCCGCTTCGAGTGAGCCGCCCACGACTTGTCAGACCGAGCGCGGGGCGCACCGGGCGCTCGATCTGACAACTGTCCGTGAGCTGGATGTGTCAGCCGCAGCGCCGTGTAGAGCGCGCGCTGCGGCTGACACGTCGGGGGAGGAGGTTGGGGCTAGACGGTGTCGCCCTTGAGGGCGGCCAGGCGGGCGGCGATCTCGACGTCGACCGTGCTGTCCTCGAGCTCCTCGAACTGGGCGTCCAGGGACGACGCCGCGATCTCGGCCTGGCCGGCGACGCGGGCCTCCTCGCGGCGCACCTTCTCCTCGAAGCGGGCGACCTCGCTCGTGGGGTCGAGCAGGTTGATCGAGCCCACCGCGCTCTGGACCTTGGACTGAGCCTCGGCGCTCTTGGCGCGCGCGACGAGCGTGTCCCGGCGGCGGCGGAGATCGGTGAGCTTCTCCTTCATGCTCATGAGCCCGGCCTTGAGCTTCTCGACGACCTCGTTCTGCGAGGCGATCATCGGCTCGGCGTCCTTGGCCTCCGACTCGAAGCCGATCATCTTGGACAGCGCGACCTTGGCGAGGTTGTCGAACTTGTCCGCGTCGGCGGTGTTGCCCTGGGCGCGCAGCGCGTCTGCCCGCTTCGAGGCGGCACCCGCCTTGGTGCCCCAGTCGCCGGCGGCAGCGAGGTCCGCTGTGTGGTCCTGCTCGGCGAGCCGCAGGTTCCCGATGGTCTGCGCGATGGCGCTCTCGGCCTCGGCGATGCTGTTCGTGTAGTCCCGGATGAGCTGGTCGAGCATCTTCTGCGGGTCCTCTGCGCGGTCCAGCATCGAGTTGATGTTGGCGCGGGTCAGCTGGCTGATCCGTCCCAGGATCGTCTGCTTCTCGGTCATTGTGAGCCTCTCGTGACGAACAGGTGTCTGGTCCCGTGCACAGTGTTGGTCTAGAAG
>NZ_DATCNW010000137.1:0-51034 GCF_036565025.1 Pengzhenrongella sp. | reverse complement strand
GGACCCCGGTGCCAGGTACATCCCCTCGCACGGCCGCGGGTCCTGGTGCTCGCTGCGAGCCAGCGCCTCGAAGAATGCCTCCCGCTCCAAGAACTCCGCGACCTCGGCCGCCAAGAACTTCGGATCCTCATACCGCGCGTCCTCGACCGCCCACAAAGCCAGCAACTCCGCCGACGGCTCGACAACGGACGCGACCTGCTCGTCGCCATCCCCGCCGAACTCGTCATCGAACATGTGTTCTATGATACCAGAGCGGCCGAGAGTGTCAATACCTCGGACGCAATTCCTGTGCACGAATTCGGCAGGGGTTGCGATATGCAGTATCACCGCGCCTGAAGAGTCGAATCTCGGTCGATCATCGATCGACCGGTGACCGATGGCGCGAATCGACACAGCCGACAGCGTCCTCGGGCAACCTTTGCCGACTCAATCGAAGACACCGCTCGGGCAGCGGGCCGCGCTTTCGCGAGCCCGGCGCCGAACACCTTGTCGTGGCGGTGGGGTCAGGCCGATCCGTCCGCGCCTGTCGCGCTGGAGCTGGGTCGCGGCTCATCCGAAGGCGATGCCCCAGTGATGATCGCGAACGCGAGGAGGAACCGGCCCGACGCCGACGTCGCAAACTCCATGCTCGGCGTCGCGTTCAACCTCGCCGTCTTCGCCGCCGGGGTGATCGGCGCCGTGCTGACCGGCGCGTACGACGGCGTGGTCCTGCCGGTCGTGACGAGCGCGCTCGCCGTGACCGCACTCGTCATCGTGCTTGCAGCGCGCCGTTCGTCCTTCCTGGCGGGACGATAGCGGCGTGCGCGGACGACCCATCTACGAGGAGCAGACGACGATGAGGATCCAGCTGACCATCGGTGACCAGACAGCCACCGCGACCCTCGAGCAGAACCCGGCGACCCGGGACCTCGTGTCGATGCTGCCGGTGACGCTCCGGATGCGCGATCTGTTCGAGCGGGAGAAGCCTGGCCCGCTGCCGCGAGCGCTGAGCGGGGGTGTCGACCCGGTGTTCACCTACGCGGTCGGCCAGATCGCTTATTGGCCGCCGAGTCACGACATCGCGATCTTCTACGCACACGACGGCGCCACGATCCCCAGGCCGGGACTTATCCCGCTCGGCGTCCTGGACACGGGACTGGACAGCCTCGCCGACGCCGGCGAGGACTTCGAGATGACCATCGCCGCAATCGACTGACAGCGCCCTCACAAGGCTCTCGCGGCAGGCGCCCCCGGATCGGTTCGCGCCGGCGGCGCCGCGCGACCGCGAAACGAACCGGCCATTCGGGCGCGAACTTTTGTTTTACCGGCCTGCTCGCCGCGGCCATCGTCGCCGTGCTGTTCTTGGTCTATACCCTCGACGGGCCGTACGCCGGTCACATGCAGGCCAGCAAGCACCTCTTCGAGAGCGCGCTGCTGCAGTTCGACGCGATCGACCACCCGGCGCCGTAGGTTCGGGTGTTCGCGCCGGTCAGGCTCCTGGCCTCAGGGCTTACCTCGTCGAGGTTTGCGCGCGGGAACGTCGAGGACGGGTATCGCTCGTAGCAGGAACTGGTCAAAATGCGGGACGGTGAACGCCGCGTACCCGTGCTGAGGCGTCCAGAGGAGGCCCATGTTGATCAAGGTCGCTCGGGTGGGAGCGAGGTTCTCCGACGTGCGGCCCATGGTGTCCGCAACGTCGGAGGCCTTCTGTGCGTCCGGACCGAGCTCAGCCATCGCCCTCAGGTAGGCCCGCTGGAGCTCGGTCGTGCGGTCCAACCGGACTCGGAAGAAGGAAGCCTCGAGCTTGGCCTCATACCCAGGCACGGCCGTCCGGACGTCATCCAGGGTGATCTCGGGACCATCAGCCAAGGTCCAGACGGCGCAGCCGAGCTCCTGGAGGAAATACGGGGAGCCGCCGGTGATGATGACGGCCTCGTCGAGGGCCGCGGCGCTGTACGTCACCCCCTCCGCGGCGGCAGGCCGCACGAGTGCAGACTTCGCATCCGAGGGGGACAGGTTGCGGATCTCAGGAAACCTGAACAGCCGCTCCGCATAGGACTTGGCGTCTCCGGCCAGCCCGGCGATCTGCGGAAGCCCGGCTCCCACCATCGTGATCGGCAGCTTGCGCTGAACCATCTTGTGCAGCGCCCCGATGAGCGCTTCGAGCTGCAGCTTGCTAAGGAACTGAATCTCGTCGAAGAGCAGCACGACACCGCGATCTCGCTCTTTGGCCGCCTCGCCGAGAGCCAAGAAGACGTCCGTCAGGTCCATCGACAGGTTGGCATGGTCGGCGAAGCCTTCGGCGGCGTCCACGCCCAGGCCCGCCGACCAGGAGCCTGCGGTGTCCACACTGAGCGTGAACGAGGTCAGGACCGCCGCCGCGTGGGTGAACCGATCCGTCCATCGAGTTCTCGGGGAGAGCTCCAGGAGCGCCGCGCGCAACCGACTCGAGACGTCGCGACGAAACTCGGTGTCGTCGTGCTTGCTGACCTCCAGTTCGACGACGACCCAGTCGCGTTCCAGCGCCTTGGTCCGAAACTGGCCCAGGAGAACGGTCTTGCCGACTCCGCGCAGTCCGGTGATGATCATCGACTGCTCGGTCCGTCCGCGCGCAAGTCGTGCGAGCAACAGGTCGAACCACTCGAGCTGGTCATCGCGACCGACGATCGCTTCGGGTTCCGCGCCGGCGTTCGGCGTGTACGGGTTCGTGAGTGCGCGCATGACCAGACCGTACTGTTCTTAGTGAACTTTATCTATCCATCATAAATCGGACTAAGAACAGTAAGGTTGGCCACCGCAGACCGTGACGCTGCACCGGAGCGCCCAAGCGTGCCGGTGACTCCGGCGGGTCAGGCGGCAGGGATGAGCACCGGTAACGAGGGCGAGCTGCCGCTGCCGGAAGGGAAGGGGGCGGTCGTCGAGGACCGGCCCCGCCCGCGCGAGCACTGAGCCTCGGGCGGCCGACGTCGGCTGCACCGGTCGAGGCCGCGTTGTCGCGTCGCCGCCTGCGCGGTTGACTTGCGGGATGGAGATCCGAATAGGCCAGGTGCTGGTCCACTACGTGGAGCACGGGAGCGGGCGACCCGTGCTGGTACTCCACGGCGCCGGCGTCGACCACCGCGAGACTGAGGCATGCTTCGAGCCGGCTTTCGACGCCGTTGCGGGCCTGCGGCGGATCTATCCTGACCTCCCTGGAATGGGCCGAACAATCGCCCCCGAAACGCTGCGAAGCGCCGACGACGTCCTCGACACGCTGCTCAGCTTCGCCGAGGAGGTCACCGGCGGCGACGGGCACCTGCTCATCGGTCACTCGGCGGGCGCGTACTACGCACAGGCGATGGCCGCGACGCACCCGGCGCAGGTCGCCGGTCTTGCGCTCGTCTGTCCGCTGTTGCCAGGACTGCGCGACGTCCCAGAGCACCGCGTCACCGCCGGATCGCCTGAGATCGGTGACGCCGTCTTCCGGAGCTACTTCGTGATCCACACGCCGGAGATGCTCGATCGGTACGAACGTTACGTCACCCCAGGCGCCGCGCTCGTCGACCAGGCAGCGCTCGAGCGGATCGGCGCACGGTGGACCCTGACCCCTGATCACGCGCCGGCCTACGCGGGTCCGACTCTGGTCGTGGCGGGACGGCTGGACTCGACGGTCGGGTATGCCGCCGCCATAGGCCTCGTCGACCGCTACCCGCACGCCTCGCTCGCCGTGCTCGACGACGCGGGACACGCCCTACCCCACGAGCAACCCGAACTCCTGCGCGCCCTCCTCGCTGAGTGGCTCGCGCGCGTCGACCGGTCGAACTGACGGTTGTCGACGCCCGGCCACGCTGCCATGCCTCACGGTCATTCGAATGTTCTGGCAAATCATATTCGACGTCGCGTTGCCGAGGACGAAGGTCCGGCTTCCGAAATAGAGTATACCCGGGTGAGTCGCTTCCCAACCGTCTTCCGCTGTTCAGCTCTAGTTGGTTCGCGAGATCGTTAATGCACCTCGCGGACGTCCACGGTGATCGTGCAACCAGAGATGTGGCCGGGCTATGGCAAATCCCGGCGGCAGGGGAGATTCGACCAGAATTTCGGGTGAGGGGGCAATGATTTGAACCGCCGAACGGCGTGCATGACCCGACGCCAAATGGCTCGCCGGTCCCGCCAAGTCGAGGTGAATCATCCCTTGGGACACGTTCCGCAGCGGAACCGGCGTCCTCCTGTTGTTCATGAGTTTGATCGTTGACGACGCCTCGCAGTTGTATCAACGGGTTGCCTAGCGCTATAACAACGCAACAGAAGGCGGATCATATGTCGGCGATCGCAGTTATCAGTTATTCGTCCCGAAGCGCGGGCGCCGCGGACGCGGACGAGTACTGGCGGCTCCTGAAGGCCGCGCGTCCCCAGTTCGCGCCAGTTCCGTCGGATCGGTGGAAACTCCCGGCGGGTGACGGGCCCGGTGGCGATCACAAGCGGAACGGGTCCTACTCGAATGTGATGGCCGCCATCGAGGACCCCTATGCGTGGGACCGAAAGAAGTTCAAGATCCCGTTGGGGCGAGCGCGCCGGATGGATCCCCAGCAGCGCATGGCACTGACGTTGACCGACGAGCTTCTCGAGCGGTACGGAGAAAATGCCGGCGCCCTTAGCAAGAGCGACGTCGCGACAATTATCGGCGTGAGCTCAAACGACTATCGCCTCCTGAGCACGGCCGGGATCGTGGGGAAGATGCTGGTCGATGGCTCGCTTGGGTACGAGTCCGACGACGGCGTGCGACTGCTTTCCGCCGCACAAGAATCGAGCATCAACTTCGTGTCCGGACACACGATGCCGGGGTTCCTGGCCAACATGGTGCCTGCCACCGTGCAATCCGTCTGGGATTTTCAAGGACCCGCCTTCTCGGTCGATGCCGCGTGTGCCTCCAGCCTCATCGCGATCAACCAGGCGTGTGATCTTCTCGAGCTGCGCCGAGTCAAGACGTGCATCGCGGGCGGCCTCGACGACCGAACCGCAGCCCGCGTCGAAGCCGTGCGCCGTGGGTTCGACCCCGACGGCCTGTTCGCAGGTGACGTGGACCCGATACGCGACACCGACGCTCGGCCTGAGTGCCGGCGTCGCGGAACGAGACCTCGAGCAAGCGCTCATGGATCGGATGGTCGACACGTTGCGCGAGTTCGGCACCGGGTTCGCGTTCGTGGGCCGCCAGGTGCACTTCGAGGTCGATCCGCCAGACCCTTGGGACTTCGACCCCGCGTGCGCGGGGCGGACTGGCGGCCGGGCGCCTGAACCATCCCATGAGAATCCGACGTCAGGCGGGTGGAGATCCACCGGTGCCAGCGCAACACCGGCTACAAGTTCGACTCGGCCCGGGTGCGCATCGCGTGGCGGTCGTGACCTACCGGTAGACCTCGCGCCGGTGGCCGAGGGTGACCACGACCACCAGGAGCACGTCGTCCTGGATCGTGTAGACAATGCGGTAGTCGCCGACCCGGACCCGCAGCCCGGGCCGGCCCTGCAGTGCGCGCGCGCCGGGTGGGCGCGGGTCCTGGGCGAGTAGCGCGATGGCGCCTTGGATCCGCCGAGCATCCGCCGGGTCGATCCTGCGCAGCGCCTTCAGGGCCGCGGGGCGGACCTCGACCCGGTACGTCACGTCACGTCCAGCCCAGGTCCGCCTTGACCTGCTCCCACGGGATGTTCGGGCCTTCCTCGGCGATCGCGGCGTCGAACGCTGCGACATCCTCGGCGTCCTCGAACGCCGTCATCAGCTCGTCGTAGCGCTCCGGGCTGATGAGCACCGCGGCGGGGTGGCCGTAGCGCTCGAGGATGACGGCCTCTGAGCGCGCGAGTTCAACAACCTCGGGAAGCTTGTCGCGGGCTGCGCTCATCTTCATCGTGACCATCCTCAAATAGTACAACACGAAACAGAAAACGTACAACACTTCGAGTGCAACCAACGCGGGTACCTGGCTTCGACCCGACCGAGCTTTTCGTCCTCGCCCGGAATGCATGCGCGCTCATGCATGTTGACGCTTCCATCACCTCAGAAAGGCGGCAACGTGCAGTTCGGAATCTTCTCGGTCAGCGACATCAGTCGGAACCCGGTCACGGGGTACACCCCGAGCGAGGCGGAGCGTATCGACGCGAGCGTCCGCATCGCGCAGCGGGCCGACGAGGTCGGGCTGGACGTCTTCGCGATCGGCGAGCATCACAACCCGCCGTTCTTCTCCTCCTCGCCGACCACGCTGCTCTCCCATATCGCCGCGCTGACGAAGCAGATCACGGTGAGCACGGCGGTCACCCTCCTGACGACCAACGATCCGGTGCGGATCGCGGAGGAGTACGCGATGCTCCAGCACCTGTCGAAGGGCCGGATGGACCTGATGGTGGGCCGCGGCAACACGGTGCCGGTGTACCCGTGGTTCGGGAAGGACATTCGCCAGGGGGTGCCGCTCGTGCTCGACAACTACAACCTGCTGCACCGGCTGTGGCGGGAGGACGTCGTGGACTGGGAGGGCGAGTTCCGGACCGCGCTGCAGGGCTTCACCGCGATACCGCGTCCCCTGGACGACGTCCCGCCGTTCGTCTGGCACGGCTCCATCCGCACCCCGGAGATCGCCGAGCAGGCCGCGTACTACGGCAACGGCTACTTCGCCAACAACATCCTCGCGCCCAACCTCCACTTCAAGCCTCTGGTGGACTTCTACCGTGAGCGCTTCGCGCACTACGGTCACGGCACAGCGGAGCAGGCGATCGTCGGACTCGGTGGGCACGCGTTCATCGCCAAGCGCTCCCAGGACGCCGTCGAGGGCTTCCGCCCGTACTTCGAGGGCTCCCCGATCTACGGCACGAGCTACTCGCTCGAGGAGTACATGCGAAGCACGCCCCTGAGCGTCGGCAGCCCGCAGGAGATCATCGACAAGACCCTCACCTTCCAGGAGGGCTTCGGCAGCTACCAACGCCAGCTCTGGGCCATCGACGCCATGGGGCTGCCCGTGGAGGCGGCGCTCGAACAGGTGGAGCTCCTCGGCACCGAGGTGGTCCCCGTGCTCCGTAAGGAGATGGAGGCGCGGCGTTCTCCCGGAGTACCGGACGCACCCACGCACGCAAGCCTGGTCAGGGCGAAGTACGGCGACGGCGAACCGCGCCGGCCGCGCCCGAACCCAAACCGCGGCGACAACGTCACCGGTACCTCGCCGTACCAGGACAGCGACCCCGCGATTCCGGCTCGCCTGCCGTTGATCGGCTGACGATGGGCACCGACGTGCGGCTGGCGAACGAGGCGTGGGAGGCGCTGTTCCGCGCCCAGGCCACGATCGCCGGCGAGCTCACCGGCGCCGATGCGTGGGGCGACCTCATCCCGCGCGAGTACGGCGTGCTCTACGCCCTGTCCACCGCGCCCGACGGCCTGCGAGTGACCGAGCTCGGCCAGGACGTGCTGTTGTCGCAACCGGGGATGTCCCGGCTGCTGGCCCGGCTTGCGAGCCGGGGCCTGGTCGAGCGCGGCGACGATCCGGACGACGCCCGCGCCTGCCGGTTCCGCCTCACGAGCGCCGGAACCGAGGCGCAACGTCGGATCGGAACCGCCCACGGACGGCACGTCGCGACGGTGATGGGGCGCTCGCTGGACCGGGAGCAGCTCGAGACGCTTCGCGACCTCTGCCGAATCCTTCTCACCCCCGCCGAACCGAACACACCGCACCACGTCACGACTGCCGACCGGACAGGACGGAGCCCCGCATGAGAATTGAATCGAACCCGAACCGCCGCGAGACCGAGCCCGAGCAGCGAGACGGACCGTTCCGTCTTGTGGTAGTCAGCGCGGGGGTAGGCGACCCTTCTTCGTCGCGCCGACTCGCGGACCGGATCGCCCAGAAGACCCTCGACTCGCTCGCGAACGCCGGAACCCCGGGGACGGTGAGCGTCGTGGAGCTCGGGCCACTGGCCGTGGAGATCGCCCAGGCGATGGTCGCCGGGTTCCCCGGCGAACGCCTGCAGGAGGTCATCGAGCGTCTCGCCGCCGCGGACGCCGTGATCGCGAGCACCCCGGTCTACAAGGCCGGCATCAGCGGGCTGTTCAAGTCGTTCGTCGACGTGCTCGACAACGACCTGCTGCTCGCGAAACCGATCGTGCTCGCGGCCACGGCGGGCAGCTCGCGGCACGCCCTGGTGGTCGACGACCAGATGCGCCCGCTGTTCGCCTACCTCCGCGCCCTCACCGTCCCGACCTCGGTCTTCGCTGCTCCCGAGGACTGGGCCGCGCCGGACCTGATCGCCCGGATCGAACGCGCCGCCAACGAGCTCGCCGTCCTGCTCCGCAGCGGCGCCGGCCGGATGATCGCCGACGGCGCCTGGTCCGGCTATCAACACCAGTTCGCCGGCAACGCGACCCGGGCGGAACGCGTCACGTCCGACGTCGACTTCAGTTCGTCGCTGATGCTGCTCGCCGCGGGCGGCGGTACCCGGTCGAGGCGCGCCGAGGAGCCGGCCGCCTGAGCCGGGCCCGCCCGGGCCGGCGTCCGCGGACACCCCGCGAGGTTCCGGAGAACCCTCAGGGTTCCGCGCGGTCGGCCGATGTGGTCGGGGAGCCGATCGTTCCCCACCTCCGGACAAGCCATGCGCCGTCTAGCCTCGTTGTCGATCTCCGCACGTCCGGTCGCCGTCGGCCGCCGGTGTCCGCAACGTCGGGCCGATGGCTCGGTGCGGCGATGAGCGAGGCACCGCCCGCGGACGGCGGGCGGACCGCCGACGAGCGGCAGCGCATCGACGCGATCTGTGTCAGCAACCTCCTGGACTCCCTGGGGGCGATCGTCTTCTTCAAGGACCTGGAGGGCCGGTTCCTGCGGGTGAGCCTGGACTGCGCCCAGCTGACCGGCCGCACCCCGGACGAGATGGTCGGGCTCACGGATTTCGACCTGACCGACCACGACCACGCCGTCGCGCTGCGTGCGGACGAGCAGCGCATCATCGCCACCGGCGAGCCGCTGATCGCCAAGGAAGAGGTCGACCGGATGGTCAACCGCCCCGGCACCTGGGTCGAGACCAGCAAGTTCGCCCTGCGCGACCACGCCGGCACGATCATCGGGACCTTCGGCTTCTCCCACGAGATCACCCGGTACGAGGTCGCCGAGCGACAGATCGTGCGGATGGCGCAGGAGGCTGCGGTCGCCCACGCCGAGATCGCCCGGGTCGAGCGCCAGCTGCAGGCCGTCCTTCGCGGCTCGACGGATGCGATCGCGAAGTACGACCGGGCGCTGCGCTACGAGTACCTCAACCCGGCCGGCGAACGATCTCGCGGCTCGACGCTCGAGCACCTGCTCGGCCGGACGGACCGGGAGACCGGGATGGCCCGCAACGTGCTGCGGGTGTACGAGCCCGCACTGCGTCGGGTGCTGGAGACCGGGGAGTCCGGCGACGTCGAGTTCTTCGTGCCGAGCGGCCAGCGGGGTACCGACAGCACCGACGCGTGGTTCCACGTCGTGCTCGCGCCCGATCATGACGCCTCGGGCGACGTCGTCGGCGTGCTGACCTCGACGCGCGACATCAGCGAGCTCAAACGTGCCGAGGTCGCCCTCACCCACCAGGCGATGCACGACTCGTTGACCGGCCTGGCCAACCGGCTCCTGCTGACCGATCGACTGAGCCAGGCCCTCGTGCGCATGGCGCGATTCTCCGGCGGCCTCGTGCTGTTCTTCATCGACCTCGACTACTTCAAGGCCGTCAACGACACCCAGGGTCATGAGGCGGGTGACCGGGTCCTCGTCATCGCCGCCCGCAGGTTGGAGCAGGTGGTTCGACTACAGGACACGGTCGCTCGCCTGGGCGGGGACGAGTTCATCGTGCTGTGCGACCGGGTGATGACCATCGAGGAGGTCAACACGATCGCCGCTCGCATGGTGGCCGCCCTGGCCGAGCCCTTCACCGACGGGGCCGAGACTTTCCGGCTGTCCGCGAGCGTGGGTGCGGCGATCACGAGCGACCCGAAGACGGGGCCGGCAGAGCTGATGCGCTGTGCGGACTCCGCGATGTACCAGGCCAAGCAGGACGGCCGCAACCGCTTCGTGGTCTTCGACCCGTTGGACACCCGCGCCTGACCGGCTCCCTGAGCGACGAGGTCCGCCCAGTCACCATGGCGCGACCCGACGTGTTTACACAGGTGCCGGGGCGGAGGAGGGTGGGAGCGTCGTTCAGCGACTGCGGGCGACGTCCCTACGAACAATGAGGTTCGCATGGCTCTCATTGCTGTGGCCTTCCCGATCGCTCCCGGCCAGAGCGCTCACTGGCATGCCTGGATTGACGAGCTCAAGGGTTCCCGACGCGCCGAGTTCGTCGCGTCTCGGCGAGACGTAGACGTGCGGGAGCGCACCTTCCTGCAGTCGACTCCGATGGGCGACATGGTGATCGTCACGCTGGAGGGTGACGACCCGATGGCCTCGTTCGGCAAGCTGCTCAGCAAGGACGACGAGTTCTCACGGTGGTTCGGCAAGAATGCGTCCGAGATCCACGGAATAGACCTGTCCCAGCCGATGTCCGAAGCACCGTCGGCGCTGGTCATCGACAGTGCGGGCGCCTAGCCGACGACCTCGTCATGACGGAGCCTGCGCACGGCGTTCACGACGAACGCCGTGCGCAGCTTCGACGTTCTACCGTGATCCCACCCGGCGTGCTCACGATCTAGGTCCCCCGGATAGTTGTGTCGACCGGCGTCACGTCTCCCGGGCGACTCGCGTGTGCGAGGCGGGCCCGGCGGGTCTTGGGCCCGAAGATGGCGAGCACGAGCGCGCCGAACAGCCAGGTGCCGGAGATGAAGAAGAAGACGCTCTGGTACCCGCTCCCGTTGTACAGCGCGGCGATGATCAGCGGGCCTGCGGCGTTGGAGAGGCGCCCGAGGCCATAGGACACGCCGGTGCCGATGGACCGGCCGGGCGTGTCGAACAGTTCCGGGGAGTACGCGTAGCCCAGGGCCGTGTAGCCGCGCTCGAAGAGGTTCACGAGAAAGCCGAAGACGACGATCATGATCGGGTTGAACGTGAGTCCGTAGAGGGTTCCGGAGATCGCGATGAGCGTGCCGAAGGCGACCAGGCACCACTTGCGTTCGAAGCGGTCGGTGACCAGGGAGGCGAGGTAGGAACCCAACGGGGCTCCCACGGTGGTGAGTGCCACGAAGAAGATCGAGTCCCCGACGCTGAAGCCTTCCTTGGCCAGCAGCGTCGGTGCCCAGCTGGAGTACCCGAAGAAGCCGATGGACTGCGTCACCCACAGGATCGTGAGCAGGATCGTGGGGCCGAGATACTTCTTCTGCAGCAGGAGCTTGAGCGGGGCCTTGGTCAGTCGTGCGACGGAGACCGGTGCGGCAGGTGCGGGCAGCGAGCCCTTCTCCGCTGCAACCTGTGCCTCGATCTCGGACAGGGCCGTCTCGGCCTTGCCGTACTCGCCCTTGCTCTCGTACCAGCGCGGCGACTCCTTCAGGTACTTCGTGAAGAAGATGAACAGGACGCCGAGCGTCCCCCACAGATACACCAGCCGCCACGACCAGTCGGTGAGCGGGACGACGGCGCTGGCGATGAGGTTGGTGACCGGCGTGCCGCAGATGCCGATGACGATCGCGTAGGCCTGGTACTTGCCGCGGTTGGCGGCCGGATAGATCTCATTGATGTAGATGACCGCCACGACGGTCATCGCCGAGAGGCCCGCCGAGGTCAGGACGCGGAAGACACCGAGCGAGACGATGTCCCAGGAGAAGATCGCGGCGAAGGAGAACACCGCGAACCACACTGTGGTGATGGTCAGCGCCTTCTTGCGTCCCCAGCGGTCGGCGAGCCAGCTGGCGATCAGGGAGCCGAAAAACATGCCGATGAACGATGCGGAGACGACATAGGCGATCTGGTTGATCGTGACGCCCCACAGCGTGATCAGCTTGGGGACGGTGGTGGCGAAGCTGTTGATGTCCGCGAACTCGAAGAAGTAGGCGAAGGAGATGACAAGCAGGGTGCGCTTGTGGAATCGGGAGATCGGGAGCCGGTCGAGCCGGTTCGCCGCGTTGGAGTGCGTCATTGCTGCCCCTTGTGGAATTAGTTCCTAGAGTTCTTTGGATTCGATCAGGATGATGGGACGGAAACAGGACTAGGCATCTTCGCCCGGCCAGTACAGGCGCATCGGGTTGGTGACGAGCAGCTTGTGCTGCTGCTCGGGAGTCACGGCCACCTGGGGTAGGTAGTCGACGAGGAGCCCGTCGTCGGGCATGTGGCCGGTGAGGTTGGGGTGCGGCCAGTCGGTGCCCCACAGCACGCGGTCACCGAACTGCTCGACCACCGCGCGGCCGAACGGCACCGCGTCCCGGTACGCGTGCTGCTCGCCGTCGAGGGCGGGAGGTCCGGTGACGCTGAGCCGCTCCGGGCAGCTGACCTTCACCCACACGTCGTTGTCGTGGACGAACTGGAGGAAGCGGCCGAACTCGGAGCCGCCGACGGGCTTGGTCACGTCCGGACGTCCCAGGTGATCCACCACGAGGGGCGTGGGCAGCGTGCCGAAGAAGGTCGCCAGATCTGCCAGGTCCGCACTCTCGAAGTAGAGGACGACGTGCCAGCCCAGCGGAGCGATCTTCTTCGCGATGGTGACGAGCTCATCCCGTGGGGCGGCGCTGACCAGACGCTTGAGGAAGTTGAACCGCACGCCGCGCACCCCCGCCTCATCGAGTCGGCGCAGCTCCGCGTCCGTGACGTCGGGACGGACGGTGGCGATGCCGCGTGCCCGGCCGGCGGACGCCTGGACGGCGTCGACCATGGCGCTGTTGTCGGCGCCATGGCAGGTCGCTTGCACGATGACGTTCCTGCTGACGCCGAGGTGGTCGCGGAGCGCGAAGAGCTGCCGCTTGCCCGCGTCCCCGGGGGTGTACTTGCGCTCCGGGGCGAACGGGAACTCGCCCCCGGGACCGAAGACATGGCAGTGGGCGTCGACCGTCCCCGGCGGGAGGGCGAAGCGCGGGCGGGAGGGATTTCGATACCAATCCAGCCAGCCGGGGGACTGCGCGAACTGCGCACTCATCGGGTCTCCTTTGACCGGGATGTTCATCAGTCGAGGTACCGCAGGCCCGCAGCTTGCAGTGATTCGCGCATCGTGTACATGTCGAGGCCGAGCTCGCCGGCTGCGAACCGACGACGCTTGCCCTCCTCCCGGGCCTCGCGCTGCCCGGCGGCCACGGCCACCTCGCCGGCCCGGCTCGCGGGCACGACGACGACGCCGTCGATGTCGGCGACCACCACATCGCCTGGGTCGACCATGGCGTTGGCGCAGACGATGGGCACGTTGACCGAGCCGACGGTGGCCTTGATGGTGCCCTTGGAGTTGATCGCCCGGCTGAAGACGGGGAAGTCCATCTCCCGCAGGGTGTCGACGTCGCGGCAGCCGCCGTCGATCACCAGGCCGACTCCGCCCTGGGCTCGCACGGACGTGGCCAGCAGATCCCCGAAGAATCCGTCCTCGCACTCGGTGGTGCAGGCCGCCACGAGGACGTCGCCGGGTTGCAGCTGTTCGGCCGCCACGTGCAGCATCCAGTTGTCGCCGGGCTGCAAGAGCACCGTGACGGCCGTCCCGCAGAGCTTGGCGCTGGGGTAGACCGGGCGGATATAGGGGCGCATGAGGCCGAGACGACCCATGGCCTCGTGGATGGTGCTCACGCCGAACGCTGCCAGCGCGTCGACGTCCGCGCGGGACGCGCGGGTGATGGTGCGGTGGACGACTCCGAGTTCCTGCATGGATCTGCGCTCCTGGTGGTGTTCAGCGGCCTTGCTGCTTGAGCAGGGCGTTCAGGCGGGGATAGACGGCGCGGGCGTTGTGCTCCTGGATGTCGGCCAGGTCGGTCTCGGGGAGCCCGGAGTCCTGGAGGTACCGACGGGTGTCGTCGAAGAAGTGGCCGGTACCGGGGTCGATGTCCCGGACGGCGCCGATCATCTCGGAGGCGAAGAGAATGTTGCGGGTAGGAACGACGTCGAGCAGCAGGTCGATTCCCGGCTGGTGATAGACGCAGGTATCGAAGAAGACGTTGCGCATCACATGCTGTTCAAGTGGTGGCTTCTTCATGGCCATGGCGAGGCCCCGGAATCGGCCCCAGTGGTAGGGCACGGCGCCGCCGCCGTGCGGGATGACCAGACGCAGCGTCGGGAACTCGGCGAACAGGTCCCCCTGGACCAGCTGCATGAACGCAGTCGTGTCCGCATTGAGGTAATGGGCGCCGGTGGTGTGGAAAGCCGGATTGATGCTGGTGCTCACGTGCACCATTGCCGGGATGTCGTACTCGACCATCTTTTCGTAGATCGGGTACCACGAACGATCGGTGAGCGGGGGTGCGGTCCAGTGGCCGCCAGAAGGGTCGGGGTTCAGATTCAGCGCGACGGCCCCGTACTCCTCGACGCAGCGCGTGAGCTCGGGGATGCAGGTTGCCGGATCAACCCCGGGGGACTGGGGGAGCATCGCGGCGGGGACAAAACGCTCCGGGTAGAGCTGGCTGACGCGGTAGCAGAGCTCGTTGCAGATCCCCGCCCACGTCGCGGAGGTCTCGAAGTCACCGACATGATGGGCCATGAAGGACGCGCGCGGGGAGAAGATCGTCAGGTCGATGCCGCGCTCGTCCATGAGGCGCAGCTGGTTCGCTTCGATGCTCTCCCGCAGCTGATCGTCGGTGATGTGCAGGTCGGCACGGTCGGGGGCTGCGGACGGGTTCTCGAGGCCGGCGATCTGTTGGGTTCGCCACTCTCCAAGCTCTGCTGGTGCCGTTGTGTAATGGCCGTGACAGTCGATGATCATCGCTGCTTCTCCTGACTTGTGACCGCGCTGGAGAGCCAGGTGCTGCGCGGAACGAGGACGTCGCCGGCCATGATCAGCCGTGCAGTGCGCAGCAGGGCAGACTTCGTGACGTGCTGGGGGTCGTCCGGATCGATGCCCAGTTCGACACTGAACTCCCCGGCCGGATGTTCGATGGAGACCGTGATCTCGGTGCCCCGGGCAACCGTCGCAACCTCGCGGGCCACGGTGCCGTCGAGCACGCACGCGGTGGCCGCGGTGACGGCTGCCAGGACGCCGATCGAGTCATGGCAGACGTGCGGGATGAAGCTGCGCGTGCTGATCGCACCCCCGTGTCTCGGCGGGGAGACGAGCGTCATCTTGGGATAGTTCTTCGCCGTCACGTCCCCGAGGCCCATCAGTTCGCCGCAGGTCAGGCGAAGGGGCTCAAGATGGGACGTGAGCTCCTCGTCGGCGTTCAATGCGGCGGCCGATTCGTAGCCGGTGCGCCCGAGGGCGGAGGCGGCGATGATGACCAGCGGCTGGCCGTTGTCGATGCACGTCACGTCGACGGGGCCGACGCCGGCGAGCTCGACCCGGTCGCGGACGTTGCCCGTGGGCAGCAGTGCGGAACACACCGAGCCTGCGGTGTCGAGAAAGTTGATGGAGATGGGTGACGCCATGCCCGGCACCCCGTCGATTCGTGCGTCCCCGGAGTACTCCACATACCGGCCGGAATCCCCGACCGGGGTGGAGACGATGATCTCGGCAGCCAGACCCGTGTTGAGCGTGAGCACGCGAGCCGTCGTGGTGTCCCCGTGCGGGGCCAGTAGCCCGGCCTCGAGGGCGAAGGGCACCACGGCCGCAAGCATGTTCCCGCAGTTGGGGGTCAGGTCGACGAGGTCGCTGTCCGGCTGGAGCTGGGCGAACTGGAACTCCAGGTCGGCGTTGGCCCGTTCGCTCAGGCCAACGATCCCGACCTTGCTGGTCAGCGGGTTGCCACCGCCCAGGCCGTCGATCTGGCGGACGTCGGGGGACCCCATCGCGGCCAGCAGCACCGCGTCGCGGGAGATCGGGTCCCGGGGAAGGTCGTCCGCCCGGAAGAACGGGCCCCTCGACGTCCCCCCGCGCATGAACCAGCAGGGGATCGCGATCTGACTTCCGCGCAGGCGCGGACGGGTGCTGTCCGGCGGCTGGATCATCGTTGACACATCCATGGTTGTTCCCCTCGATCGTGATGCACTGCACACACCATAACCGTTAACGAGATTGTTAGCAATCGTGCGAACGATCGCGTTGGGTGTGCTCGCGGTCCGACCCGACACGCCCCGCTCGCGCGCGAAGTGGCGACAAAATTGTTTACAATGCCGACGAGGGTGCATCGAGCAGTTCGGGGGAGCGCATGACGACCGTTGGCGAGACCAGGGCACAGACCCTCTCGGCGAACGAGCTCGCGGACCACCTGCGCCGCGCGATCGTCACCGGCGAGCTGGTGCCCAAGCAACGCCTCGTGGAGGCCGATCTCGCCACCGAGTACGGGGCCAGCCGGGGCAACATCCGCCTCGCGCTGTCGGAGCTGAGCATCGAAGGTCTCGTCGAACGTGTCCAGAACCGCGGGGCGCGGGTCAGGGCTGTCTCTGTCGACGAAGCGGTGGAGATCACCGAGGTCCGCGCCGCGCTCGAGGCGCTGTGCGCCCGCAAGGCCGCGGAGCGCGTATCGCCTGCTGAGCTGGGGGAGCTTCGAGAGCTGGCCGAGCAGATGGCGGACGCGGTCGCCCGCGGAGACCGGGAGTCATACTCGGCCTTCAATCAGCGGCTCCATGCCAAGATCATCGCGATCAGCGCCCAGCAGACTGCGGCCGCAACAATCCAGCGGTTGCGCGGCCAGGCAGTGCGCTTTCAGTTCCAGCTGGCGAGGCAGCCGGGGCGACCCAGTGTTTCGCTTCCGCAGCACCTGGCGATCATCGAGGCGATCTGCCGGCATGACCCCGAGGGCGCGGCCGAGGCGATGAGACTGCATCTGGAAAGCGTGGCGGACGCCATTCGTGCCACGGCTCTGTAGACGATGGCAGTCAACCGAAGTCGCAAAGCCCGGGCCGTCCGCAAGCGCAGGCGCCGGATGGACAACGTCGAGCATGACCTGAGCGACGAGCAGTGGGCCGCGCTCAAGAGCGCGTGGGGTGGCTGCGCCTACTGCGGCGCGGACGACAAGCCGCTGCAGCGCGACTGCGTGCTGGCGCTCTCCCGCGGTGGGCGCTACACGCTCGACAACATCGCGCCGGCCTGCGGCTCCTGCAACGCCAGCAAGTGCAACGACGAGGTCACCGGCTGGCTGCGCCGCAAGCGGCTCGACGAGCGCGCCTTCCTGTTGCGCCACCTCGAGATCAGGGCGGCGCTGGCCCTGCGGTTCGGCGCCGAACCGGCCGCCGACGCACCCGGCGCCCCCGTGCGCTGAACCTGGATGCTCGGACCCTGATCAGCCGAGCGCAGGTCGGACCTCGGAGCTCGCGGCGGGGCCGAGACAGCCGCACGAACCGCCGATCACCAGTCGGGGTGCGTGCAGCGAGTGTTCGTTGGACGAGTCGGCGCCGATGGCGAGGACCCGCTCGACGGCGGCCGCGGCCATCTCCTGGACCGGCTGCTTCACGACCGTCAGCCGCGGGAGCGTGTACTCGCTCTCCTGCGTCCCGTCGAAGGACACCAGCGCGACGTCCTGGGGAACCCGAAGTCCGAGCTCGTCCAGGGCACGCAGCACCCCCACGGCCTGCATGTCCGAGCTGACGAACGCGGCGCTCGGGGGGTGCGGCGAGCCGAACAGTCGCAGCGCCGCACGGTGACCTCCCGCGCGGCTGAAGTCGTCCCGGGCTATCGGGCCGTCATCCAAACCGGCACGCCGGGTCGCCGCGGTCCAGCCCCGTTCTCGCGCCTCGATGTGCCCGGCCGGCCCGCCGCCGATCACGAGCGCGATCCGCTCGTGCCCGTGCTCGATCAGGTGCGCCGTGCCCAGGAAGGCGCCGGCCTCGGCCTCGACACCGACCGTGTCGAAGCCGGGGACGGCGTCGAACCTGTTCAGCAGGACGGTCGGAACGCCGTCGAGGGGCAGCAACGCCACGTCCGACCCCGTGCGCATCGTCGTGAGGATCACCCCGTCGACCTGCCGGGCGACGAGGTTCGAGACCTGCCGCCGCTCGCGATCCGGATCGCCCTCGCTGTTGGTCAGCATCACGTCGTAGCCGCGCTGCGCCGCGGACTCTTCGATGGCCACCGCGAGCTCGGCGAACAGGGGATTGCCGATCTCCGGCACGACGAGACCGAGGAGTCTCGTCGTGCCGGTCCGCAATGCGCGGGCGGAGGCGTTGGGGCGATAGCCCAAGACCTTGATCGCCTGGCGCACCCGCAACGCGGTCGACGCGGCGACCGGACGTGGTCCGCCGTTCACCACGTAGCTGACGACGGCGCTCGAGACGCCGGCGTAGCGCGCCACGTCGTCACGCGTGACGGCGTGCCGCGCCGGCGGCACAGCGGAGTGCGTCATCAACGTCCTGTTCGCACGGGGGCGTCACCGAGGTCGGGGACGGGCAGCCGCTCGCCGGCCCGCAGCGCCGACTGGTGGGCGACGATCCCGGGCAGCGTGTAGCGCGCCGCGACCCAGGCGTTGACCGGCGGCATCGTCTGGTCCACGACGGCCCGGACGAAGTCGTCGGCCAGGAAGTGGTGGCTTCCCTCGTGCCCGCTCGGCATCCCGTGGTAGACGGCCGGCAGCCGCGCGATGTCGTGCACGGGCGCGTGCCCCGAGATGAAGGAGTCGCGCAGCTCGGGAGCGACGTGCGCGAGGGACGGGTCGTCGGGGGACATGCTCCGTCCGGTCGCGAGCTCGGCGGTGACGTCGTGCACGTCCTGCTTGTCCTGCCAGAAGCTGACCGTCGCCATCTGCTCGAAGCTTGCCTCCGTGCCGAAGTAGCGGAACCGCGACTCGCGGATGTGGCAGGGATAGCCCACCCGACGCATCTCGTTGATGCGCATGACGCCGCCGTTGTCCAGCTCGAACAGTGCGCTGGCGTTCGAGAAGTCGTTGTCGAACTGGCTGATCTCGCGATCGAAGACGCCGTCGCCGCGCTCGTCCCGCACGCCGATGCAGCTGACGCTGACCGCGTGCCCCGGGATCGCGCCGAGGACCCCGCCGACCGAGTGGGTCGGGTACATCATCGGCGGGTAGCTGGCGGTCCGCTTCCACTCGGCGCCCCCGCTGTAGCGATAGGCGTCGTAGAAGCCGAGGTCCATGTCGTGGACGTAGTCGCCCTCCGAGTAGAAGATCCGTCCGAAGGCGCCCTCCGCGACCTTCTCGCGGGCGAAGACGGTGGCCGGGTTGTAGTAGCTCGTCTCGCCCATCATGTAGGTCAGTCCCGTCTCGCGGACGGCCTCGATGATCTCGCGGATCTCGTCCTCGGAGATCGCCATCGGAACCGCCGAGTAGACGTGCTTGCCCGCGCGCAGCGCCGCGACGACGAGCGGCCCGTGCGTCCACCGCTGCGTGAAGATGGCGACGGCGTCGACGTCGGAGGCGAGCAGCGCCTCGAAGGAGTCGACCGTCCCGGCGAGGCCCTCCCGCTCCGCGAGGTCGGTGGCGCGCTCGGGGAGGACGTCGGTGACGACGACCCGGTCGACGTCCGGGTGGACCGTGAAGAGCTTGGCGAACTGGCCGGAGAACTGGCCGGCGCCGACGATCCCGATGGAAATCATGATGACCCTCTCAGTGGTGGCCCGAAGGCCCGAAGTCGATTACCGCGGCGTCGTCGAGCGCGTCACTGCGGTGCGAAGTGGCGAGTCTGCCAGATCTTTCTACACGTGACAACTGTTGGTTCCGCTGGCGACTCCCGCATGAAAGATCGACCGGACGGAGAGGGGCGACCGGGCGGTCTACTCGTGTAGCACCTCTCCGTCACGCCGGCTTCGTTGCCCGGACAGGCGGCCGCGGCCGTCCCTGACCGCCAGCTCACCCTGCCTCCGCCGGCGCTGGCGGGCGCTCGACGATCCTCGAGGTCGAGGTCCTGCACGTTCAGGGAGAGCGCAGCCGCCACGGCGGTGCCGGACTCGCGCAGCAGGATCCAGCGGGTCCGTTCGCGCAGCGGCAGGTCAAGGCGCCAGAGCGCGTCGAGCGTTTCGGCGGCGATCGGTTCGGTTCGCACGCCGGTCCCGGTGTGCCGCTCGAGCCCCGCGGCGACGTCGTCCAGCCCCGCCCAGGCGCCGAACGACCGCACCGCTGCCCGATGGCGATTCCACGTCGCACTCGCGGCGTCGCGATCACCGCGGCCAAGGAAGTCGTCGGCGGCCTGCCCGAGGCTGAGGCCCGCACCGTCGGCGGCCTCGATCGCGTGAGCCCGGCGCCGCAGGAAGTCGCGCTCAGGAAGACTTCTCGCCAACGACGTCGCGCGCAGCAACTCGAGCCGCGCCTCGTCGAGTCGGCCGAGCCGCAGCAGCAGGTCGCCGCGGACGCCCGGCAGCAAGTGGTAGTCCCGCAACGTGGCGTCGTCGGCCAGGGTGTCGACGAGGTCGAGGCCCGTCTGCGGGCCGCGAGCCATCCCCAGGGTGACGGCCCGGTTGAGCTGGACGATCGGCGTCGGCAGCACCCGCGCGAGCGCGTCGTAGAGCGAGGCGATCTGCGCCCAGTCGGTGTCCGGTGCCGTCCGTGCCTGGGCGTGCGACACCGCGATCGCCGCCTGGAGCACCTACGGTCCGGGCGTTCCGCCGGCCTCGCGAGCGCGCAGCATCGCGGCGAAGCCGCGGCCGACCGGGAGCTGATCCCAGCGGCGATCATGGGCGCCGGTGCACAAGCGAACGAGGCCCCCCACTTCGGATCGGTTGAGGGGGGCCTCGTGTGTCCGCTGCTTATCGATCAAACGGTGAAGAACGTCCTTGAGGCGTCGGCCACAGAGGTGCTGACGCTGTTAGTCGTGTCGGTCAGCACGATGTTGGTGTAAGTGACGCTCGCGAGGACCAGCCGTTGCCCGGAGGGGCAGGTGAAGGCGCCGGCCGAGATCGGTCCGGCCGTCAGGTTGGCGATGACGCGCCCGTTCTTGGCTTCGAAGGAACCTCCGCCGGCGACATCGCCGGGGAACGACTCCTTGTTCGCGGCCTGCGGGTGCTTGTTGCCGCCGTTGATGCACGCGTACAAGGCCGTGGCGTCGGCGGTGAGCGTGTAGTCAATGTTTTCATTGCCGAGGCCGCGCTCGTCGAAGCTGACCACGAGGGCTCCTGTGCCGCTCACCGTAGAGGTGGCGGAGAAGAACTTGGGAGCGGCAGCCGCTGCCGAGGTGGCGGCGCCGAGGATAGTGGCCATGATTGCCACCAGGATCACGAACGGTCGTGCGACGTGCATGCGCTTATCCATGACGGATTCCTATTGCTATCGAAATGATGACGGGCGGTGCGCAGCCGAGTAACCGTGCCACTTCTCTCGGACCGCACCCTGTACGAAATTCTGGGGAGTTCCGTTGCGCGATCTGTGCGAGCATTAGGCGTTTTTTGTGCACAGTGTGGGCGGCGGGGCCCGGGCCGTCGAGGGGAGGGCGCCGCAAGGCCACGGTCGTTCTCGATGGCCACCGGCGCCGGAGCGCGGCGGATCGCCGGCCGCGAATAGGCTTTCAACTCTTCGGTCGCGATGGGTTGTGCTCGCCCCTGCGCTCATACTGCGCCCGACTCTTGGCCAGCGGCGCCCACGCGCGTTGTCTACACCGGGGGAACTATCCGACAATGGACCGATTGCGTTGGGTTGTCAATGGCTTGTGCTCGCATCTAGGTTTCGGAGCCCGTCTTGGCCGGTGTCTGACCCGAGGATGCGGTGGAGCAGGCGATCGGCCGCGGCTCAGTCCATGCGGTCCCCGCGGGTGTTGCGGATGAAGGGCATCTGTTCAGCGGATCAACGCTGAGGCCCGGCGCGATTTTGCGATCCTTCAGCCCGGGCCTACGGAAGGACAAGGCATCGATCGGATCATCGGCGCTGGTCAACGCTGCCGAGGTGATCCACTCACCCGGCGCCACGACGTCGGGCTTGAGCCGGCCGTCCAGGGTGGCTCCCTTGCTCGACGTCCAGGTGAAACCGAAGGCGTGTGGCGCCTCCCGATGGGTCGAGCCGACGGCGATGCACGTGTCGGCGTGCGCCGGTTCGGTGATTGAGCCGAGGACCGCGACCGGGCTCGTGAGGGATGCGGACCTCACCCCCACCGACGTCGCCCGCGTCGTCGAGATCCTCCCGCACGGCTCGGCGGGCAGTCGCTACCCGGCCGTCTACATGCCCGCTGACTGGTAGCGCCAGCGAGTCATCCGGGTGCCGCGCCCCAGCGGCCGGCACCCGGGCGAGCCGATGGCGACCGTCGGGCACCCGACCGGGGAGGAGTGAGACTCTTGATATCAGCACCGACTACTACGTGCGTCTCGAGCAGGGTCGGGAGCCTGATCAGCAGTAGATCTTGCGCACTCGCGTGCGAGGCACCGGACGTTTCCGCGGGAACGCCCGCAGCTCGATCACTCCCGCGGGAACGCCCGCAGCTCGATCACTCCGCACCATGCCGTGTCCTACCCTGAGCCAATCGCCCCAGAACGGGGCGGGACCTCCGCGAACTGCGAGACGTTGTCCCGAAATCTTCCCCGGCGCGACAACAACTCGCAGTTCGCGGCAGCCCGCCACCCACTTCGTTCGAGTTCGCCGGTCCGCGGCGAGTTCGCCGGTCGAAACCGGCGAACTCGAACCCGAACCGGCGAACTCGGCGCAGAAGGATCGCGGTCGGGGCCCTCGTCGTCTGGCTCGGTGCCCAGGCCCGACGGCGCATCGGCGACCCGCTCCTCGGCAACGTGGCGATGCTGCTCATCCCGTTCACCGGGTTCCTGCTCGCCGAGCTGATCGAGGCGTCGGGCGTGCTCGCCGTCGTCGTCTGCGGTTTCGCGATGAGTCAGATCGGTCCACGCATCGGCCGCGCCGACGCCCGCCAGCAGAGCACGGCGTTCTGGACGCTGGCCACGTTCCTGCTGAACGCGGCGCTTTTCGTGCTCGTCGGGCTCGAGGCGCAGTCCGCGCTGCGCAACCTGGTCAGCACCGACCTGCTCACCGCGGTGATCGGCGTCGCGGTCGTGTGCGCGGTGATCGTCGTCGTGCGGTTCGCGTTCCTGACGGTCGCGGCGTACACGATCCGGCTGATCGATCGCCGACCGCAGCAGCGCCTGCGCCGGGTCAGCAATCGGGCGCGGGTCGTGAGCACCGTCGCCGGCTTCCGCGGGGCGGTCTCCCTCGTGGCCGCCCTGGCGGTCCCCGCCACGGTCGGCTCCGGCGAGGCATTTCCGGACTGCGACCTGATCGTGTTCATCACGGAGGGGGTCGTCGCCACGACCCTCGTCGTCCAGGGGCTCCTGCTACCGCGCACCGTTCGCTGGGCGCGGCTGCCCACCGACGACCTGCTCGTGCGCGAGCGCCAGCTCGCCGAGGAGGCCGCAAGCGTCGCGGCGCTCGACGCCCTGCCGCGGGTCGCCGCCGAGATGGTTCTGATCCGGCGGTCGTGGACCGGCTGCGCGGGGAGTACGTCGAGCACCTCGAGCTGCTGCGCGCGCGGGACGACGACGGCGTCGAGCCCGACTCGGCGGTCCTGCTCGACGAGCAGTACACCGCGCTGCGCCTGGCGCTGCTCGCCAAGAAACGAGCCACCGTCGTGCGTCTGCGCGACGAGCGCCGCATCGACGACGCCGTCCTGCGGCAGATCCAGGCCCGCCTGGACATCGAGGAGGTCCGCCTCTCCCGCGGCGAGCTGGTCGAGGACTGAGTGTCACCTGACGACGTCGGCCGGCTTCCCCAGGGGCGCGCAGAGCCTGGCTCAGCGCGGCGGCTCGCTGGACCCAACCCTGACCGGACCCGAGGAGTCTGCCAGCCACGCCAGCAAGGCACCCCTCGACCAGCAGCGGCCGACGGCCTCGGCGCGCACTGCCGACCGGTCGAGCACGGCCAGTCCGATGATGCTGTGGCCAGAGGCGCGGCGATCGCCGAGCGTCGGTATCGACGGCGCGACGCCGACTCCCTCCGCCGACACCCACGCCACGGCCCGGCCGGCCGCCGCCTCCTCGAGGCGGCGCCAGAAGCGCAGGCGGCTCTCGAGCCGGAAGCTCGACAGCGCCCACGTCGTGGTGACGACGGGCAGGGCGTCTGCGGGCACCCGGGCAAAGGCATCGGGTAACAGGTCGACAGGGTCACCTCGAAGCAGCAGCGGAGGGGCCGTCGCCGCCAAAGCGATCGCCGCATCGAGCCTCGCGATCCGCTCCGGCTGATCCGGCCACAAGCAGGCGCGCAACCATCGGGCGTCATCCGCGTCGGTCACGTCGACCGGATCGAGGTCGACGCCGACCCGGGCGACGACCTCGGGCATGGCCCGCGTCGGGAGGGGCCGATCTCCCACGATCGACGACGACAGCTGCACCGGAGATGACGGGTCGCCCAGCGACTGTCCGTTGCTGTACGTGATGCCGACGCGATCGACGTTGAGGTTGAGGTTGAGCCCAGCCGAACAGCCCACGTCGATCAGCCCGACCGCGCTCGCGCCCACCCGGCGCGCCGCCTCGGCAATGGCCGGATACAGCACCGCGCAACGTCCGGTCTCATTGGTCCGCAGCTTCCGGCGCACGGCGATGGCCACGACCGAGTCGGCCATTTGCAGCAGGGTGTCGATCGCCGCGCGGGCGGCGGCGTCGCAGTCCGCAGCGGCATAGGCGGCGGCAACGGCCGGGGCGCGCCCGGCGAGGGCGAGATCGTGCAGCGCGGCGAGGATCACCGTGGGGTGGCGCTTGCGCGCCGGCGCCGCCTCGATGGCGCGCAGCGCCTCGTCGGACTCGCTCAGGGCGACGGCGACGCGCGCGTACAGCGGCGATTCTTCGGCGGCGTCGACCTCACCGAAGTGTCGATACACCTGCGCGAGTGTGCGCGCCCTACCCACGGGTACGCCCGTCTCCCGCGGTCGGTCCTGGCATCGGCGCCGATTCTAGCCATCGGAACGACAACGGCTGCCGCCACGGGGGTCGTCGAAGATCCCCGGTGGCGGCAGCCGCAGATGCCGACTTCGTGCTCAGTGCCGATTACGTGCTCAGGCTGCGACGACGACGGTGTTGATCATCTTGTCGGCGAAGGTCTGCTTCTGGGGGTCCCACAACGGGAACAGGTAGCCGACGAAGAAGAACCCGTCCGCGACGTGAGCGAGGTCCCGCACGAACGCCATCCCTGCGCCGATCGGCTGTCCGGTTGCCGCCGAGACGAGTCGGATATTGAGCAGGCCCTTACCGATCGACTGGCCGGTGCGCCCCTGGCGGATCCAGCGGTTCCAGATCGTCAGGCTGAGAGTCGCCGCCCATCCCACGAAGAGGACTACGGCGCTGGTGATGGTGATGGCGAGGGCGCTCACCGAGGCACCGTCCGACGTCGACCCACCGGACGCGATCAACAGCGTGACGAGGTAGGCGACCAGGTACGGGGCCTGCGCGATGACGGTGTCGATCAGGAGCGCGGCCACGCGCAGGCCCCAGTGGGCGAGCACCGGCTGCGCGCCACTGAGGTACGCCTGGTTTGGGCCCTGGGGATACCGGGGCGCACTCTGCGGGGCCTGCTGTCCGTACTGGGGTGCGGCCGGCGGTGCCTGCCCGTACGGGGGCGCACCCTGCGGGGCCTGCTGCTCCCACTGGGGCTGGGCGGGCGGTGCCTGTCCGTACTGGGGCTGGGCGGACGGTGCCTGCTCCCACTGGGGCTGAGCGGGCGGTGCCTGCACGGTGGCCGGCGGGCCGTAGGGGCCCGGGTTCTCCGGCTGGACGTCGTCGTGCGGCTCATCCGTACTCATTCTTGTGCTCCCTCGTATGCCGCCTGAGCAGCAGTTCAACAACGTGCGCGGTCGTCCGCAGGGGCGCCAGGATACGTGGCGCGCGAGCGCCTCCGGGCGGGTATCCGTGGGCATCCGAACCCATCGGGCGAACGTCGCGACCTGGCAGTGCGACGCCGACGCACGGCTCCTGACGCCGGCGCAGGCCGATGAGGGCCTCGGGCGGGTGAAAGTGTGCCCCAATTCGGGTGAATATGCCCCGTCGATGTGCCGTTTTGTCGGTATTGCCTGGTTAGGTGGTGCCGGTCGAGCGCATGAGTGCCGGCGTCTGGATGCGAGTGTGCAGGGAGTCGGTCATGGAACAGCGCGTGTGGTGGCGCCTTGGCAACGTCTCGAGGGTGATCGCGAGCTTCGCGGTCACCGCGCTCGTCGTTGCGGGTCTGGCCGTGGTCGGACCGTCGGCCCCTGCCCTCGCGGACTCCGCTCCGGCCGACCCGGCGACGCCGACGACGGTGGCCGCCGACGGTCTGCCGACGGTCCAGATCGACGGCGTGGCCTGGTCGCAGGTCGTCGTCGGCGGGACCGTCTACGTCGCGGGGCAGTTCACCACCGCGCGGCCCGCGGGCGCAGCGGCGGGCACATCCACCGTGACGCGCTCCAACCTGCTGGCGTACGACCTCGCCACCGGCGTCCTGATCAGCACGTGGAAGCCGGTCCTGGACGGGCCCGCGTACGTCATCACCGCGTCGCTCGACGGGACCCGCCTGTATGTCGGCGGCGACTTCACCCACGTGAACGGGGCCGCACAGAACCGGTTCGTGGTGCTCGACCGGGCGAGCGGGGTGCGCGTGGCGGGCTTCACCGTCGGCGCGAACGCGTCGGTGCGCGCGATCACGTCGACCCCGACCACGATCTACTTCGGTGGCAACTTCAACTCGGCCGGCGGCGTCACGCACTACCGCCTCGCCGCGATCAACGCCACGACCGGTGTGCTGCTGTCCTGGCACGCGTCCGCGCAGGCGGCCCAGGTCGAGGCGCTGGTGCTGAGCCCGGACAACTCCCGGCTCATCGTGGGTGGACGATTCACGACGCTCAACAACGTGCCGGCGCTCGGATCGGGAGCGGTCTCGACGTCGACCGGCCTGGTGGTCCCGTGGGCCGCGAACGCCGTCATCAAGGACTGGGGCTACGCCGCCGGGATCACGTCCCTGGTCACCGACGGGACCCTGATCTACGGCACGGGTTTCGCGTTCATCAAGGACGCGAACAGCGCCGGCAACCTCGAGGGCGTGTTCGCGGCGAATCCGGACACCGGCGAGATCGTGTGGGTCGAGGACTGCCACGGCGACACCTACTCGGTGTTCGCCAACCCCGGCGGGACCTCGGTGTACAGCGTCGGGCACGTGCACTTCTGCGGAAACGTCGGCGCATACCCCGAGGGGGCCTACCGCTACGGCCTGGCGTTCGCGAAGACGACCGCCATGACGATCACGCCGAACACGGTCGCGAACTACTACGACTGGCAGGGCTACCGGGCCCCGGCACAGCTGGACTACTACCCGGACATGACCAAGGGGACGTTCACCGGCCAGGGCCAGGCGGCGTGGCACGTCACCGGGAACAGCGACTACGTCGTGTACGGCGGGGAGTTCCTCACCGTCAACGGCCAGGCGCAACAGGGTCTGGTGCGGATGGCGGTCAGCGCGCACTCGACGAACAAGCTCGGCCCGCAGCTCAGCGGGTCCCTGCTGCAGCCCGCCGCCGTGTCCAGGGCCGCCGGCACGGCGCAGGTGTCGTGGCCCACCAACTGGGACAAGGACAGCGAGACCCTCACCTACCGCGTGCTGCGGGACGGTGCCACGACGCCGGTGTACACCACGACGGGCATGGCGACGTCCTGGCAGCTCTCCCGGCTCTCGTTTACCGACACCGGCCTGGTCAACGGCAGCGTGCACAGCTACAAGGTGGTCGAGGTCGATCCGTTCGGGAACTCCGTCACCTCGCCGTCCGTGAGCGTGACCGTGTCGTCGGCCGGCACCCAGGGCTCGTACGCCGCCGGCGTGATGGCCGCCAACCCGGTCGCGTACTGGCGCCTGGGCGAGACCAGCGGCTCCGCGCAGGACTGGACCGGGTTCGCCGACTCCTCGGTCGGCTCGGGCACCACCCGGGCAGTCCCCGGGGCCCTGAGCGGGGACACGAACGGCGCGGCCCGGTTCGCGGGCTCGCCGTCCTCGCGCGTGACCGGGTTCAAGTCGGCCGTCGGCCTGAACAGGTTCTCCCTCGAGGCGTGGTTCAAGACGACGTCGACCGCGGGCGGGGCGATCGTCGGCTTCGGCGACTCCTCGACCCTGACCGACTCCACCGCCTACGACCGTCAGGTGTACATGGGCGCCGACGGCAGGCTCAGCTTCGGCCTCAACCCGAACTCGATCCGGGTCGTGACCACCCCGATCGCGTACAACGACGGTCAGTGGCACCACGTCGTGGCGACCCTCGGCGCGGCCGGCATGAACCTGTACGTCGACGGGGCGGTGCGGGCCGCGCTGGTGGACACGGTCAGCGCCAAGGTCATCCCGGTCGGGTACTGGCACATCGCGGGAGACTCCGTCACCGGCTGGCCGAACTCCGCCGGGGAGAACTTCGCCGGGGACATCGACGACGTCGCGGTCTACGCCCGTGCGCTGACCGCCGCCGAGGTCGCCGTCCACCAGTCCACCGGCTCGGGCGGCGTGTTCCCGAACCTGCTGCCCTCCGCGAGCTTCACCGCGGCGGGCGGGGTGTTCACCGCGGCCGTCGACGGCTCGGCGTCGAGCGACCCGGACGGGACGATCACGTCCTACGCCTGGGACTTCGGCGACACGACGACGGGCACCGGTGTGAGCGCCACCCACACCTACGCCGCGGCGGGTACCTACCCGGTCACCCTCACCGTCACCGACAACCGGGGCGGCACGGCCGCGACGACGCGCCAGGTCGTCGTCACCCCGCCGAACCAGCCGCCCGTCGCGAGCTTCACCGCGACCCCGACGGGCCTGACCCTCGCCCTGGACGCGACCGCGTCTACCGACTCGGACGGCACGATCGCGTCCTACGAGTGGACCTACGGCGACGGCGGCACCGATACCGGCGTGACGGCGTCCCATGTCTACCCGGCGGGCGGAACGTACACGGTCACGCTCACCGTGACCGACAACTCCGGCGCGGCGACCACGACGAGCCAGCAGGTCTTGGTCAACTCCCCGCCGACGGCGAGCTTCACCGCGACCGGCGGGGAGCTCACGGCGAGCGTCGACGCCGCGGCCTCGACCGACGCCGACGGCACGATCGCGTCCTACGACTGGGACTTCGGCGACACCACCACCGGCACCGGGGTGAGCACCAGCCACGCGTATGCCACCGGGGGCACCTACACGCTCACCCTGACCGTGACCGACGACCAGGGCGCGACCGCCACGACGTCGCACCCGGTGGTCGTCACCAACCCGAACCAGCCACCGGTCGCGAGCTTCTTCGCCACGACGTGGGGCATGTCCGCCAGCGTCAACGCCGCGGCCTCGACCGACCCGGACGGGACGGTCGCGTCCTATGCCTGGGACTTCGGCGACGGGGCGACCGCCGTCGGGAGCTCGGCGTCGCACGTCTACGCGGCCCCCGGCGCCTACCCGATCAAGCTCACCGTGACCGACAACGCCGGCGCCACCGGGACCACGACCCAGACGGCGACCTTCGACCCCGCCGCGGCCGGGTTCCTGGCCGCGGACACCTTCGCCCGCACGCTCGCCGACGGGTTCGGCACCGCCGACCTCGGGGGGCCGTGGACCGCGACGGCCGGCGCGACGAGCGTCGTCAACGGGGCCGGCCAGCTCACCCTGGCGGCCGCGAGCTCGACCGCGGGAGCCCGCCTGCCGGGCGTCAGCGCGGTCAACCTGACCACCCAGGTGACCGAGAGCTGGGACAAGCGCCCGGGCGGCTCGGGTGGCTGGTTCACCGTGCGCGGGCGCATCACGACCGGGGGAGAGTACCGGCTGAAGGTCGGCCACCAGGCCTCCGGTGCGGTGACCGCGCGGGTCGTGCGCACCGCCGCCGGGGTTGAGACCGGCATCACGTCCGAGGTCACCGTGCCCGGGGTCACCTACACCGCAGGCACCCAGATCGTGGCGTTGTTCCAGGTCACCGGCACCAGCCCGACCACCCTGCGGGCGAAGGTGTGGGCGTCGTCCCAGGCCCAGCCGTCGGCCTGGTTCATCGACACCACGGATACGACCGCCGCCCTGCAGGGGGCCGGGCACACCGGCGTCGCCGCAAGCCTGTCGAGCACGACCAACAACGGGCCGGTGGTCGTCCGGGTCGACAACTACAGCGTGACGGTCCCCTGACCGGGCGGCGCCTGCGCGCCGGCCGGCACCGCCCACGTCGACGACCGCACCCGCAGCACCGGATCGACCTGGTGGTGCACGGCGTCCTGCCGGCCGGCGATCCGCTCGAGCAGCAGCTTGGCGGAGGCTCGGCCCATGTCGGCACCGAACTGGTCGACGGTCGTGAGCGAGATCTGCGGATGGCTCGCCAGGTCGATGTCGTCGTCCCCGGGGACCAGAACGCGACGATCCAGCTCACGCTGTTCAACGTCAACAGCCAGTTCACCAGCTCCTACAACCTGCTCTTCGCCAATATCCTGCTGATCACCATTCCGCCGCTGATCATGTACATCTTCTTCAACCGCCAGATCGTGGCAGGGATGACCGCAGGCGCCGTCAAGGGCTGACCTCCAGCCGTTCCGGTCACCCCACCCCGCACGCACCCCGAACGCGTCAGCCCGAGCGCGGTCCATACCGCGCGCTACGGCTGACGCCGCCCGCCGTCGATCGTCGCCGAACCCTGACTCCGACGCCAGGTCGCGAGATGGGAGTTGTTGTCGTGCGAAGCGCCTTCTGAGGACAACGACTCCTATCTCGCGGCGGTGCGAGGGGGTCGGTGCCGTGCTGGGACGGGTTCGACGTCGCCGACTTCGATCCCGGCCTCGTCGCCGACCCGCGGTCGCGAGATGGGAGTTGTTGTCGTGCCAAGCGCCTTCTGGGGACAACAGCTCCTATCTCGCGGCGGTGCGCGGGGGTGGGTGGACGGACTGCGGGGCGCCGGACAGACTGGCGCGGTGCCGACCGTTTACAAGAACCCGCGCGGTCGCAGCGCGGTGCGGCAATGGTGCGCGGACGCGCTGGCGCGAGCGGACGTCCCGATCACCAGCGCGACCCTGGAGACCCGTTTCGGCCGGGTCGAGCTCACGCTCGCCGGATCTGGACGGCCGCGGGTCGTCATGGTGCCCGGGACCGGCTTCAATGCGGCGGTCGCCCTGCCGTGGCTGAAGGCGCTGTCGGTCCGCTGGCCGACCACGGTGGTGGATCTGCCGGGTCAGCCCGGACTCAGCGATCCGCGTCGACCTCGCCGCGCCCGGCTGGCCTGGTACGGCCGGGCGCTCGACGAGACGCTGGCGGCGATGGATGCCGACGGGGTCGTGCTGGTGGGCAATTCGCTGGGCGCCGCCGTGGCCCTGGCCGCCGACTCGCCGCGAATCGAGGCGCGGGCTCTGGTCTCACCCGCCGGCTTCATCCGGCTCACCGTGGACCCGACGCTGGCGCAGGCCTCGGCCGGGTGGCTGCTGCGTCCCACCGCTGAGAACACCCGCCGCATGCTCCGGCTGTTCGTCGCCCCGGGCGCGGACCCACCCGAGACCGAGGTCGAGTGGATGGCCCTCATGGCTGCCAGCTGCCGCACGACTCTTGCCCCTCCGCCGCTGCCCGCCGAGCTACTGGCCCGTCGCGCCGAGCGGCCGTGTGTGGTCGGGGTCGGCGAACACGACCGGTTCCTGCCGCCGCGTCGACTGGCACCGGCAGTGCGGCGAGCCATGAACCTCGACGTTCGGATCTTCCCCGGCGTCGGCCACCTGACGGCCCCGGCCGACCTCGACAAGGTCGTGTCGCTGGTGGCCGAGGTCGCCGATCCGCCCGTCGGCTGAGCACAGCCGCTAGGTGCACGGTCCGGTCCGCACGAGAAGGACGACGGCGCCCCGGACGCCCGGGGCGCCGCCGTCGGCCGGGGACGTGCCTCGGCGCGCTAGGCCGCGGGGCTCGCCGGGGCCGTGTGACCGGCGGCGCCGGGAGCGCCGGGAGCGCCGGGAGCGCCCCGCCCGGCGCCGGCAGCGCCGCCGGCCTCCTCACCGGTGACGGCGAAGTCCTTTCCGACCTCCACCGTGACCCGCTTCCCCGCGGCGGTCGTCAGGTGCGCCTCGTACACACCGTCGGAGTCCGTCTCGAGCCGGATGATGGTTGCCCCCGGGTACTTCGCCAGTGCGGCCGCCTTGACCTTCGTGGCGGTGTCGCCCGTGAGCAGCTTCTCGTCGAATCGCTGCGGCTGGGACTCGTCGCGCGGGGCGCTCTGCCCCTGCGTCGTGCCCGTCGTGCCCGTCGCGGTCGTCGTGCCCGTCGCGGTCGTCGTGCCCGCCGTCGGGTCAGCCGAGCTCGCCGCCGACGCTGCGCCGCCTGCCATCAGCGCACCGCCGAGGATGACGCCGGACCCGACCAGGGCCGCCCCCTTGCCCCACCGGCGCGGCCCGCCCTTGACGTCGTTCAGCTTCTGTTTCAGGTTCACGTGGTCCTCCGATTTTCTGGTGCCGGCCCGCGCTTCGGGCCGCACATCCGAGGCTGAGCGATGCACCTGACCACTCCCTATGCGAGCCGTCGCACGACGCTGTGAGCTCGATCGCGGACGCCGGCGGCAACGCGCAGGCGTGGACGATTGCCGACCTCGCGACGGTGCTGAAGGCAGCGGCGACCTGCCGCGGCCGCCCGGCGAGCGAGGCGCCGGGTCAGACCATCGGGATCCACACCCGCATCGTCGACGGTCCCCGGTTCGCCCAGTCGTGGTACGCCGTGAGCGGCACCTCGGCAGTGCGGGGACTGTCGAGCCCGCCAGTCGCCGGCTTGCCGGCGTCGTTCGCATCCCCGTAAGGCCACGCCGCCTCGAGCGCCGGCAACGCCACGAACGCGGCGCGGGTCCGTCCGGCTACCTCCCGCAGCCCGGCGCCGAGGTCGATCCGAACCTCGCCGACGTCGGTGCCGAGTCCCGCACCGTCGAGGTCGACGGACTCCAGGCAGAGCACCTGCGGACCCCGCTCGACGGCGACGCACCCGCGCAGCGCGTCGATCCGCGGGTCGGGGTGCAGTACCCGGGGCGCGAGCGGGAGGTGCAGATCGATGACGTCGCCCGCGCTGAACCGGCGGGTCACCGACACGGTCCCGGGATCGGCGGGTCGCGGGTCGGCATCATCCGGAACCACGAGTGTGGCCCCCTTCGCCCACGCCGGAACCCGGAGCGTGAGGGTCCACGGGCGCTCCTGCGACGTCGCGACCCGCACTCGCACCAGGCCGTCGTGCGGGTAGCCCGTCTCGATGTCGACCTCCACGCGGCGCCCGTCGGGTAGGGCGGTGCGGATCCGCGCCGGGGCGTACTGGTGCACCTGCAGGCCGTCGTCGTCCGTGGTCGCCACGTACGCCGCCAGGCTGGCGAGCGTGCGGGCGACGTTCGGCGGGCAGCAGGAGACGGCGAACCAGGGCGCGCGCAGGGACGACGACGCGCGTGGGCTGGCGACGTCGGTCGGCGCCGCGGTGCCCGGCTGCCGCTGGTGCAGGGTGTTCGTGTAGAAGAAGGCGTCGCCGGCGTGCGACGGGGAGGTCGCGACGACGTTGTACAGCGTCCGCTCGACCAGGTCGGCATAACGGGGCAGGCCCTGGGCGAGCAGCAGGCGCCAGGCGAACATCACCGAACCGACCCCGGCGCACGTCTCGGAGTACGCGCGGTCGGGCGGCAGCACCCAGTCCTCGCCGAACGCCTCGTCCGTGTGGTGCGAGCCCTGGCCGCCGGTGACGTAGGTGCGCCGGGCGACGGTGTTTTCCCACTGGACGACCAGGGCGCGCAGCAGCTCGTCGTCGCCGGTCTCCACGGCGACGTCCACCGCACCCGCCGCCAGGTAGTTCGCCCGCACCGCGTGGCCACCCAGCACGGTGGTCTCGCGGACCGGGAGGTCGTCCTGGAAGTAGGCCCGGCCCCACTCGATGTCGCGCAGCACGCCGTGCCCGCGCCGGTCGACGAAGAGCGCCGCCTGGTCGAGATAGCGGCGCTCGCCGGTCTCGCGGCCGAGCTCGGCGAGCGCCACCTCGATCTCCGGGTGCCCGCACACCGAGGCGATGCCGTCCGGCCCGAAGGTGTCCGTCACGTGGTCCGCGGCGCGCCGCGCGAGCTCGAGCAGCCCGTCGCCCGCGCCGGGGGCCGTGCGCGCGCGGGCGACCGTCGCCTGGAACAGGTGCCCGTAGCAGTACAGCTCGTGGCCCATCTCGAGGTCGCTGTACCGCGGGCGCTGGCCGGGCCGGCCGAACTGGGTGTTGAGGTAGCCGTCGGGCTCCTGGGCTGCGGCGATGCGGGCGACGAGCGCGGTGAACCTCGCGTCGAGGTCGCCGTCGTGCGTGCGCCCGATCTCCCAGGCCATGGCCTCGAGGAGCTTGTAGACCTCCGAGTCGGAGAACTCCCGGCCGGCCTGTCCCGCGCCCAGGGTGCCGGTCGCGGCGGCGTCGAAGTTGCCGATCCAGCCCTCGCGCTCCATCCAGCCCTCGATGTGCGCGAGCGTCACAGCGGCGTTCACCGCCTGCCGTTCGCCCCAGAAGCCGCCGGTGATCTGGACCTGGTCGAGGCCGAGCGGGCGGAGCGCGCCGCGGGACGGGGCGACGGGGGTGGCCGCCGTCGTGGTCGTGGAGGTCGTCATGGTCATCCTTTGAGCGCACCGGACATGAAGCCCCGCACGTAGTGACGTTGCAGCACGAGGAAGAGCAGGATGCACGGCAGGGCCAGGACGACGACGCCGGCCTCCGTCGCGCCGTAGTCGATGACACCCTGCACCTGCACGCGCAGGTTGGAGACCGCGAGCGGCAGCGTCATCTTGTTGGTGTCGTTGATCAGGATGAGCGGCGCGAAGAAGTCGTTCCAGGCCGCGAGGAACGCGAAGAGCCCGACCGTGATCAGCCCCGGGCGCACCGCGGGCAGCAGCACGCGCCACAGCGCGGCGAACGCGGAGCAGCCGTCGACCAGCGCCGCCTCGTCGAGCTCGCGGGGGACCGACTCGAACGAGATCCGCATCATGAACGTCGAGAACGGCAGCTGGAACATCGTCAGCACGAGCGCGACGCCGACGAGTGAGTTCTGCAGGCCGATCGAGTTGAGGAGCACGTACAGCGGGATCAGCAGGGTCGCGTACGGGACCATCAGGATCGCGAGGGTGACCATGAACAGCAGGTCGTGGCCGGGGAAGCGGAATCGCGCGAACGCGTACCCGCCGAGGGTCGAGATCACCAGGGTCAGCACCACGGTCAGGCCCGACACGATGACCGAGTTCGCCAGGTACTGCCAGATGCCCGCCTGGTAGTGGGCGAGCGTCACGTAGTTGCCCAAGCCCCAGCCGTCCACCTGCCCGGTGCCCGGATGCGGAGAGACCGACGCGACGGACGTCCACACGAGCGGGAACAGGAAGATCACGGCGAGCGCGCCGGAGAACACCCAGAACGGGGTGCGCAGCGCGACGCCCGCGACCGTCGTCTTCGGCGCCGAGCGGCGGGCCGAGCTCGTGGCCGACGGGCCGGTGACCGCGGGGCGCGGGGTGGTCGTGGTCATCAGAGCGGGCCCGTGAAACCCCTGGCTTCAGCCATGGGGAGGTAAGGGCGCTTCTGCTTGGTGAACGACACGCTGGTTCCTTTCGGTCGAACGTCAGTGCTATCCGATATGGTGGATTTATGCCCATTGAGACGGTTCGGTACACCTACCGCCTCCGTCCAGGCGCGCAGGCCGAGGCGTCGCTGATCTCCGAGTGGAACCGGTGCCGGTTCCTGTGGAACGAAGCCGTCCACCAGTCCACGACCGGGCACAAGCCCACGTTCGGGAAACTGTCGAAGCTCCTGACCGAAGCACGTCGGGCGCACGCCTGGTTGCGGGAGGGGTCGCAGGTCGCCCAGCAGCAGACCCTGCGGGACTACGCCCGGAGCTTGGACCAGTCGTGCAAGGTCAAGGGGCGCGGGCGCCCGAAGTTCAAGGCGCGGAAGAAGTCCCTGCCGTCCCTCGAGTACACGACCAACGGGTTCGCCGTGAGAGAGGGGCGCCTGGTCCTGCCCAAGGGCGTGACCGTTGCGGTGGTGTGGTCCAGGGACCTGCCGTGCGACCCGACGAGCGTCCGCGTCTTTCAGGATTCCCTGGGGCACTGGTACGCGTCGTTCGTGGTGCGCCGCGACGCCGAGGCCGTACCTGCCTCGGAGGGGGGTATCGGTGTGGACTGGGGCGTCACCGCCACCGCGACCACCACGAACCCCGTGTTTGATCTGCCGCACTCCGGGCACCGCAAACGGTCCGCCGATGCCCTCGCGAAAGCGCAGCGCCGCATGGCGCGTCGGCACCGCGCGAACGGGGCACAGTCCAACGGGTACACCCGTGCACGCCACGAGGCGGCGGTTCTGCACAAGAAGGGCGCCCGGCAAGTTCAGTACGACGCGCGTATCTGGGCCAAGGGGATCGTCGAGGCCCATCAGCTGATCGCTGTGGAGGACTTCAAGCCGACGTTCCTCGCGAGGTCCACCATGGCGCGCAAGGCCGCCGACGCCGCGATCGGCGCGGCTAAACGTGAGCTGATCGAGCGTGGCGTGCGGGCTGGCCGACGGGTGGTGTTGGTTCAGCCCGCGTACACGACCATGACCTGCTCGAGGTGCTTTGCGAGAGCCAAGCGGCGCCTCGAACTGGGTGAACGAACCTTCACGTGCTCGACCTGCGGCTTCACCGCGGGTCGGGACGTGAACGCTGCCAGGGTGATCCTGGCTGTGGCAGAACGGGGCCACACCAGTGTTGATGACGTAAGACACCTGCCACCACTCTCCGGGTTGGTTGCGGTTGCGGTCTGAGCTGGAAATCCCCCGGATCCATCCGTGGGGAACCGTTAACGCCGTCTCCTACTTCGAGTCCGAGCCGCGGAACGCGCGCAGCTGGACGGCATTGATGGCGACGAGGGCGAGCAGCACGAGGACCGAGAGCGCCGCGGCGACGCCGAGGTCGTTCTGTCCCTGGAACGCCATCGAGTAGATGAGCTGGACGACCGTGATGGTGCTGTTGTCCGGTCCGCCCTTGGTCAGGATGTAGAACTGCTCGAAGGCCAGCAGCGAGCCGGTGACGCACAAGATGGTGGTCAGCGCGAGCGTCGGGCGCAGCAGCGGGATCGTGATCTGGCGGAACGTGCTCCAGCGGCCCGCGCCGTCCATCCGCGCGGCCTCGTAGACGTCGGACGGGATGGCCTGCAGGCCGACCAGCATGAGCAGCATGTAGAAGCCCGCGTAGCGCCAGACGATGAGGAAGAGCGTCGAGGCGAGGGCCGCGTTCGGGGAGCCGAGGAACGTCCAGCCGAGGCGGTTCATCACCGGTGCGAAGGGGCCGGCGAGCGGGGAGTACAGGACGTAGAAGAGCAGCGACGCCGAGGCGAGGCCCAGCGCGCTCGGGACGAGGAAGGCGGTCCGCAGCAGGCCCTTCCAGTGACTTGACTCCTGGACGAGCAGCGCGAGACCGAGCCCGAGGCCGATCAGCAGCACCGTGGCCAGCACCGTGTACTTGAGCGTGAAGATGACCGAGTCGACGAAGAAGCGGTTGGAGACGGTCTTGGCGTAGTTGGCCGGCAGGTTCAGGCCCTGGTTGCCGGCGAGCAACGGCCAGTCCGAGCCGCTCATCCGGAGCACGAGCAGCAGCGGGACGACGAACAAGACCGCGACGAACAGCGCCGTCGGCCACGCGAAGACCCAGCCGCGCAGGTTCGAACGGGACCAGCGCTGGGCCGGCCGGGCCGCGGCCGGGGTCGCGGCAGTTCCTCTCAGCGTGGTGGTGAACGCCATGGTGGTACCTCTCGAGCAGGGTCGAAGATCAGGTCGGCCGGTGGGCGAGCGGGACGCCGGTGGGGGTCGCCTGTTCGACGACGCCCACCGGCGACCGGTCGCTACTGGGAGAGCACCGCGGTGATCTCGTCGTTGTTCTTCTTCAGCGAGTTGCCCTTGCCGAGCACCGAGTCGCGCACCAGTGTGAGCCACGGGCTGCTCGGCGCGTTGAACGCCTGCTGGAAGTTCAGCGCGACGGGCGTGCGGCCCTGGCCTGCGACCTTGTTGATCGTCACGAGCCGGGGGTCAGCGGCCGTGTACTTGTTCTCGGCCAGGTCGTTGCGCGAGACGACGTCCTTGTCCTTGGCGAGCACGCCGACCTGGGCATCTTCGGACATGAGCCAGGACAGGAAGTTCCACGCCTGCGGCGAGTGCGTGGAGTCCTTGGAGACGCCGATGCCGTCCCCGCCGACGAACGTGGACGCCCCGCCGTCCGGGCCCGGGATGCCCGCGACGCCCGCGTCGAATCCGGTGGTCGAGGAGAGCAGCGTCGCGGGGTACATCATCAGGCCGACCTTGCCGTCGGTGAACCCGGCCGTCCAGGTGGGGCCGGCCTCATCCTTGGACGAGGGGAGCACCGCGCCGGACTTCCACAGATCGCGCCAGGTCTCATAGACGCTCTGCGCGGTGCCGCTCGCGAGCAACGACTGCGTGCCGGCGGGGTTCATGACGTCCTTGTTCGCGGCCCACATGGACGGGAACCAGGTGAAGACCAGGCAGCCGCCGCAGTTGAGGCCGGTGGCGGTGCCGTAGGTGCCCGGCTTGTTCAGCGCCTGGATCGCCTTGGCGTCCGCCGCGAAGTCCTTCAGCGAGGCCGGGGCCTTCTCCGGGTCGAGGCCGGCCTCCTTGAACAGGTCCTTGTTCCAGAACAGCATCGACAGGTCGAGCACGAACGGGAGCACGTGCTCCTTGCCGTCCATCGTGCCGGCGTCGAGGTGACCCTTGTTGATGGTGTCCTTGTACTTCAGCGCGTCGATCTGGCTGGTGAGGTCCTGGAAGAGCCCCGACTTCACCCAGTTGGGCACGTAGACGATGTCGGCGGCGAACAGGTCGGGCAGGCCGCCCGATCCGGCCGCCGCGCCGACCTTCGCGACGTAGTCGTCGTTCGGGACGACGGTCAGCTCGACCTGGTTCTTATGCGCGGCGTTGTAGGCCGCGACGAGCAGCTTTGCCTGCTTCTCGAGCGGTGCTCGGGTCCACAGGGTGAGCTTGGCGCCGTCGTCGACGCCGTTGGGGGAGGTCGAGGTGGCGGAACTCGCCGCCTGACCGCCGTTGTTCGAGCTGCCACAGGCCGCGAGGCCGATCAACAGCCCCGCGGTCACGACCCCGGCGAGCAGGCGGGTGCCTGTCGATCGGGTCCGGGTAATCCTCATGCCGTCTCCTCTTGCTCTTCGTTGAGTCGGAAACACGTCGCTCAGCTCGTCGCTCAGCTGTCGGGTCAAGAGAACCGAAAACCCTATCGACGAACGCAGGTCCGCTGACCCAGTGGGCGCTGCAGACCAAACATCCGCCCCTACCCTGGAAGCCTGATCACGTGCATACCTGCTCGATCCGGCGACCGAAAGACAACACCGAAACTGCCCGATAAGGCTTTCTGAAGATAGGCGTAGCATCGACTTCGTGTCAAGGGCTGTGGGGCCTACAGTCGGCTCACAGCCGAACGCCCGATGCTGCCGGGGTCAGACCAACGGAGGTTGCCATCACCGGAACGGAGCTCTCACCGCAAACGCGGCCCGTCACGCTGACCGATGTGGCACGGTTGGCCGGGGTCTCGGTGGCGACCGCGTCGAAGGCCATCAACGGTCGCAAGCAGGTCAAGGACTCCACCCGGCAGCGCGTGATCGCCGCCGCCGAGGAGCTCGCCTTCACGCCCAACTCCCTGGCGCGCGCCCTGCTCGCCGGGCGCACCGGCACGGTGGGCCTGCTCACGAGCGACCTCGAGGGCCGGTTCGTGATCCCGATCCTGATGGGCGCGGAGGACGCGTTCGGCGTCGATGCGGTGAACGTGTTCCTCTGCGATGCGCGCGGGGACGCGATCCGCGAGCAGCACCACCTGCGCGCGCTGCTCAGCCGGCGGGTCGACGGGCTGATCGTCGTCGGGCGCCAGACGGATCCGCGACGATCGCTCGGCCACGACATCCCGGTGCCGGTCGTCTACGCCTACGCGCCGTCGGACGATCCGTCGGACTTCTCGATCACCCCGGACAACGTGCAGGCGGGCCGGCTCGCCGTCGAGCACCTCGTGGCGTGCGGCCGCACCCGGATCGCGCACGTGGCGGGGGAACTCGCCTACGCGGCGGCCCGCGACCGGGCGGCGGGCGCGCAGGCCGCACTGGCCGCGGCCGGGCTCGAGCTCGTCGGCGACGTCATGTACAGCGAGTGGTCCGAGCGGTGGGGCCGGGACGCGACCGCGCTCATCCTGGCTCAGCACCCCGAGATCGACGCGGTGATCTGTGGCTCGGATCAGATCTCGCGAGGGGCCCTCGATACCGCGCGCGACCTCGGGCGGGAGGTCCCGGGCGACCTCGCGATCATCGGCTTCGACAACTGGGAGGTGCTGACGACCAACGCGCGCCCGGAGCTGACCAGCATCGACGCGAACCTTCAGCAGCTCGGGCGGGTCGCGGCCGAGCGGGTCTTCGCGGCCCTCGACGGCGAGGACATCGGCCAGGGCACGCACTATCTGCCGGGCCGGCTCGTCATCCGGGCGTCGACCGTCGCGCGGCGCTGACCGGGGCGTACTCCGGTGCCGGCGCCGAGCATCCTCGTGCTCGTCGGCATGTCCCTGCTGATCGGCTGCGCCAACGGGTTCAGCGGGTTCGGAAACCAGGCCACGCTCTACCTGCAGAGCCCTGCCGATCAGATCGCCGTCGCGTCCGGTCTCCTGCGAACCGCGACCTACCTCGGAGCGATCTTCTCCTCGAGCCTGATCGGCATCACGTTCGGACCGGCCGCGACCGACCACGGATTCCACACGCTCGCGTGGGTCTTGCTCGGGATCGGGGCTCTTGCCCTGATCCTCACAGTTCTCGACCGGAGCATCCCCCGCGTCGCCGAGTGAGCGCCGGCCCGACGGAACAGGTCGGCGGGTTTTGGCTCATCTGCCGTGACGTTCGGCCGATGGGAGGGTGAGGCGACACACGTCGTCGTCGGCTCCGGTGTGGGCGAGGTTGATGTGGTCAAGCATGCGGTGGTTGCGGACGGGGAACCGGGCCCGACGTGGAGCCTGCGGCGGGAGTGGTCCCGGGCGTTCACCATCATGCTGGTGCTCCTGCTGATCGCGGCCGTCGCCACCGTCATCGGCGTGCGGGCCGTTGTCGACAACGTCGAGGGGACCGCGCGCCAGCTCCACCTCGAGTCCGTGACGATCGCCGCCCTGCGCACCGACCTGGTCGCCCATGAGGAGACCGGGCACAGCATCATGAGCGCTCAGCAGGTCGACCGGCCGGCCTTCGTCGGCCAGCAGCAGGCGATCGTGCGCGAATTCGGGGTGGCCGAGCGGGTCTTCGCGGGCAGCCCGGCCATGCGGGCCACCGTCGTTGAGGCCGAGCGGTCGTGGCAGGCGGGCCTGACCACCTATGGCCTGTGGGGTGACCGGGCCGTCAGCATGCAGGGGGACCACGGCGCGGACAACCGCACCTTCGGCGCGTCCAGCGACGACTCCCGCGCGATCCTGGACAGCATCGAGGGCCCCTCCCTGGCCGCGATGGACCGCGGGCTCGCCAGCGGCGCGGACTTCGAGCGGATCCTCATCCTCGTCGTGGCGGGGCTGTTCGCCCTGGCGCTCGCGGTGACCGCCTACTTCCGGCGGCGGATGACGACGGACCTGGTCCGGCCCGTCGCGGGCCTGCACGACGGCGTGAAGAGGGTCCAGGCCGGCGACTACGACCACCCGATCGAGGTCGCGCGCCGCGACGAGCTGGGCGAGCTGGCCGAGGCGTTCAACGCCATGGCGCACGACCTGTTCGACACGCACGTGGCCCTGACCCTGCGGGCCACCCACGACTCGCTCACCGGTCTGGCCAACCGGGCGTCGCTGACCGACCGCTTGGCGACGGCGTTCAGCCCGGGCAGCGAGCGGCGGGCCCGGCACGAGAGCCTGCTGTTCATCGACGTCGACGACTTCAAGGACGTCAACGACTCGGTCGGGCACGAGGGCGGCGACGATCTGCTGATCGAGATGGCCGCCCGGCTGAGCAACTGTGTCCGGGCCGGCGACCTGGTCGCCCGGCTGGGCGGGGACGAGTTCGCGATCCTGGTCATGGACGACGACCGCGGGTCCGCCGCCCTGGAGGTCGCCGAACGGATCCTGGAGTCGTTGGTCGTGCCGTTCGTGGTGGGGGAGACCGAGCTGCTGGTCGCGGTCAGCATCGGGGTCGCGCAGCGAGGCCCGGCCACCGCCGACGCCCCCGAGCTGCTCCGCCAGGCCGACTTCGCCATGTACATGGCCAAGGGCGGCGGCAAGGGGCGCTACCAGTTCTTCGACGCCCAGATGCACGCCCAGATGGCGGAGCGGGCCACACCGCAGACCGAGGCGGCCGTCGCCGTCTGAACCCTCGCGAGTTTCCGGAAGGATTGGCTCGCGGCGCGCGCAGATTCTTCCGATTCTTGGGTGGGCGTCTACCTCTGGGACGACCGCGGCCACGATAATGCTGTGCTCGGGGACCGCCGGCACCGAGCGCACCAAGGAGTCTGAGGGATGAATCCGAGCAGGGGGACGCTGCGCCCAGCATGGCGCGTCCCCGCAACCGCCCGGCTGGGACATCCAGGGCTGCCCAGCCGGGCGGAGGGGGCGTTCACCTTCGGAACGCTGGTCGTGATGCTCTCCGCGGTGTGGTTGCGCCAGGGCCACCAGGTCTTCCCTGGACCGACCCTGCTCGTCTTCTCTTTGCTGGCATGGCTGCCGCTGGTCGTGCGGACCCGGTGGCCGATCGGCGTCCTGGTCGCCACGGTCTTCATCGAGTCGCTGCACCTGGCGTTGGTGCCGTTCGTCCTCCCCGGCTTGGAGACGCCGATGGCGATCGCCGCGTACCAGCCCGTGCCGGTGGCCACGATGGCCGCCGTCTTCACCATCGCGACCCGGGCGCCGCGCCGGACGGCGTGGATCGCCGGCGGAAGCGCCGCCGGGTGGCTGCTGGTGGTGAGTCTGCTGACCCGCCCGCTCACCCTGCTGGCGACCGACATCGTCATGCTGCTCAACCTCGTCATCATCGCCACCGCGGTCGGTACGGGGATCGCCGGTCGCCGGGACCACCGCGCGCGAGTGGCACGCGAGCGCTCCGAACACATCCGCCACGAGGTCGACGGCGAACGGCTGCGCATCGCCCGCGAGCTGCACGACGTGCTCGCGCACAGCCTGACGCTGGTCAACACGCAGGCGGCCGTCGCGGACTACCTCATGCGCACCGACCCGCAGGCGGCGGCCGAGGCGCTGCGCGGCCTCACGCAGCACACCCGGCAGGCCATGGACGACCTGCGCGCCACGGTCGGGCTGCTGCGTCAGGACGGCGACGCGGGGGAGACCGCGAACCTCGACGGACCGGCCGGTCTGGCCCCGGTGCCAGGTCTCGAACGACTCCCCGACCTGCTCGAGGGGTTCCGCGCCGCAGGCAGCGACGTCCGGCTCACGGTCACGGGCGAGCCGCGAGGGCTGCCACCGAGCGGTGACCTGGCCGCGTACCGCATCGTCCAGGAGGCGCTCACCAACGCGACCAAGCACGCCCCGGGGGCCCCGGTCGACGTCACCTTGGACTGGGTGCCCGGCGAGCTGCATGTGCGCGTGGTCAACGGCCGTGCGGTCGGCGTCGCACCTGGTCACCGGGCCCCGGGCACCAGGCACGGGCTCATCGGCATGCGGGAACGGGCGCTCGCGGCCGGCGGTAGCCTGCGCCTCGAACGCCCCGCCGACGGCGACTTCGTCGTGAACGCTGTCATCCCGGTCGGGACCGAGCCCGTCGGCTCTGGTCCCGACCGCTCCGTCCCCGACCGCACCCCAAGCACCGGAAAGGGCGACTCATGACCATCCGCGTCCTGCTCGCCGACGACCAGGCACTGCTGCGCGCCACCTTCCGGCTGCTGCTCGACTCGGCGCCCGACATCGAGGTCGTCGCGGAGGCGTCCACCGGCGCTGAGGCCGTCGCGCTGGCCCGCACCTCGCGTGCCGACCTCATCGTGATGGACATCCGGATGCCGGACCTGGACGGCATCGAGGCCACCCGCCTGCTCACCGCCGACGAGGAGCTGGCGGGGGTCAAGGTGCTGGTGCTGACGACCTTCGAGACCGACGAGCTCGTGGTGGCGGCGCTGCGCGCCGGAGCGAGCGGCTTCCTCGGCAAGCGGGTCGCCCCCGAGGCGCTCCTGGAGGCGATCCGCACGGTCGCCGCCGGGGACCAGCTGCTGTCGCCGGCCGCGACGCGCTCGCTCATCGAGCGGGTCCTCACCCACGCCGACCCCGCGCCCGGGCGGCACGCGGCGAGGATCGCGGAGCTCACCGACCGGGAGCGTGAGGTCACCCAGCTCGTCGGCGGCGGGCTGAGCAACCTCGAGATCGGCGAGCGGTTGTACATCAGCCCCTCGACCGCCAAGACGCACGTCAACCGGGCGATGATGAAGACGGGCGCGCGCGACCGCGCGCAGCTCGTGGTCCTCGCCTACGAGGCGGGCCTGGTGTCACCCGGCGGTCAGTGACGGCGAGGTTTCGGAAGGAATGGCTCGCGGCGCGCGCACATTCTTCCGATTCTTGGGTCCGATCTAGACTCCGCGCTCCATGGGGAGGCGGCCGGCTACTACGGCGCGGACTAGGGCGGAGTGGTCGGCCTCCGTCTGGTCGGCGTATGCGCTCGCGAAAAGAGCCATCGCCGTGTCGAGCTTGTCCGACCGGCCGGCGTATCCGGAGATCATCGAGGCGCCGCTCGTGCGCGCGTGGCCCTTGGCGAGCAGGCGCCCGACGATGCCCGCGTAGTCGGCGAGCGACCGGGCGTCGATCGCGTCCAGGGCGACAGTGCCCTTCATGTTGCGGAACTGGCGGACGTAGTACTGCCGGTCGTCGATCGTCGTCCACCCGAGCAGCGGGTCGCTCACGGTCTGCAGCGCCTGCTGGTACTCCACGACCCGCTGCCCCTGGTGCGCGTGCCACGCGTTGTCGCCGTGCACGTGCGGGGCCAGCACCGAGCGCCGCGCCTGCTTGAGTTGGAGGAACACGACGTCGTCCGGGCTGGAGCCCTCGAGCAGGGCGATGTAGGCGCGCAGGCCAACGGACCCCACGCCGACCACCTTGTGCGCGACGTCGACCAACGTGTAGCCGCCGAGCACGCGCCGCCAGTGCGGCACGAGGGTCTGCAGGTAGTTGTCGATGCCCTCCGCGACGAGGTCGGCGTCGGACGGGCTGAGCCGGGTGATCAGCGGGGGCTGCTCGAGGATGCGACGACCGCCGGCCCGTTCGGCGGTGAACTTGGGCAGCGCGCGGTCGCTCGTGCGGGCGCGGGCGCGCTTGATGGCCCGGTCGATCTCGGCCGCCAGGGTGCCGTGCGGGGCGTGCTCGTGGATGCGGTCGACGTCGAGCCGCTCGAACGAGCGTGCCATCAACGCCTGGTCGGCGAGGTTCCGGATCTCCTCGCGGTAGGCCGCGCTGCAGGACAGTGCGGCGTCCTCGCACGCATGCTCGGTCGCCCCGTTCTGCCGGCCGGCCACCCAGATGCTGGCGACGAGCCTGCGCAGATCCCACTCCCACGCGCCGGGATGGGCCTCGTCGAAGTCGTTCAGGTCGATGACCAGGTCGCGCTCCGGGGAGGCGTAGAAGCCGAAGTTGCCCAGGTGCGAGTCCCCGCACACCACTGGCGTGATGCCCGTCGCGGGCAGCGTGGCGACGTCGTTGGCCATCACGATCGCGGATCCGCGCAGGAACCCGTAGGGCGAGGCCGCCATCCGGCCCACCCGGATCGGGACGAGCCAGTCGAGGCGGCCCTGATGGCTCTGGATGATCTGGCCGACCGGGTCCCGGTGGACGTTGGCCGGCGCCCATTCCCCGAGCGAGGACCGCGGCACGGACTCGCGCAGGGCCCGACCCATCTGGTACCGCTCGGCGCGCGGCGGTGGCTTGAGCCGGAGCGAGGAGTACGCGTTGCTGTCGATGCTCGCAAGGACGGCGTGGCCGGCGGTCGGCCGGGCGGGCGATGCGTGGCCGGCGGTCGATTGGGCGGGCGATGCTTCCATCGGTTCTCACCTCGAGGTTCGCGCGGCCGACGCCGCTACCCCCACCTCGCCCGACTTGCCCGCCGTTGTCAACCGCTCGCCCGCCCGACGGCGGGGTCGGTTTTGGGAAGCAATGGCGTCTGGCGCGCGCCAAACCTTCCGAATCCCGGGGGTCGCACCGCGGAGCAGCGCGCATATCACCCACCCAACGCCTGACGAGGACCAGTGCGCTGCCTAGAGTCTTGTGCAGGCGGAGTCTTTCTCGTCGACACCGAAATCCTGCTGCGAGGTGGGGACGCAACGCCAGGGGGCGGGTTGAGTTGCGGCGACGCGCACGAATGACCTTGCGTGCGGGGCCGACGTGGGCGATGTGGCTGTTGACCCTCGCGTACACGCTCGGTCTGGCCCTGCTCGGCGTGGGGCTGGTCCCGCACGGCGCCGGCTGGTTCGACGTCGTCGTGAACGACTGGTTGGGCAACGCGACCACCTGGGCGCCCTCGGTGCTGTGCTGGCTGGCGGTCGCGCGCATCGGGTTCCGGCGCGGGGAGGTTCTGCTCGCGTCGATCGCGGTCACCTCGTTTGCCACCGCCGACGCCTACTACCTCGCGATGGCGGGCGCCGACGGGGTGCTGCCGTTCCCCTCGCTGGCGGACGCCGGCTACCTGATGTTCTACCCGCTGATGCTGGCCGGGCTGATCGTGGCGGTGCGCCGCCAGGTGCGGGGGCTCGCCCTGCCCGTCTGGCTGGACATCGTGGTCGGATCCCTCGGCGCGGCCGCGGTGCTGGCCGTCCTGTTGAGCCCGGTGCTCGCGTCGGCCGTGCTGGGGCCTAGGTCGTTCGCCACGGCGGTCGCGGTTGCCTATCCGATGGGGGACCTGCTGCTCGTCGCGGCGGTCGGCGGGATCGCCGCTCTCGGGAGCGTGCGCCTCGGCGGCCGTTGGGGCCTTCCTGCCGCCGGGCTCGCCGTCTTCACCGCGGCGGACGTCCTCTACGCACTCGGGGTGCTGGCGAACACCTACGTGGTGGGCACCCTGCTGGACGCCGGATGGGTGATCGGGCTCTCGCTGATGGCGACGTGGGTCGCGGGCGCCGTCAAGCGCGAGGGTTCGCCGGCGCCGCAGACGCCGACGGCGACCGGTGCGAGCGCTCTTCTGGTATCGGCGTTCGCCACCATTGCGGGACTCGGAGTCCTGGTCATGAGCAGTCGCACCTACGTCCCGATGCTGGCGGTCGTCCTCGCGGCGATGACGCTGTTCGCGGCCGCGGCGCGTACCCAGCTGGCGTATCGGCAGGTCGCGCGAATGGCGGACCTGCGCCGCAGGACCGCGGCCACCGACGAGCTGACCGGCCTGCCGAACCGGCGCGCCCTGTATGCCGAGGGAGACCGGCGCCTGACGGACACACCCGGTCGGCGTCGGGCGCTGCTGATGCTCGACCTGGACAAGTTCAAGGAGGTCAACGACAGCCTCGGCCATCACGCGGGTGACCTGGTCCTGGTCCAGGTGGCTGCCCGACTGCGCGCGTACCTGCCCGATTATGACCTGCTGGCACGACTCGGTGGCGACGAGTTCGCCGTGCTGCTCGAGGACGCCGACCGGGACCGGGCCGCCGAGATCGTCGTCGGGCTGCGGGCGGCGATCGCCGAGCCGTTCACGCTGGAAGGCATCACGCTGCACTGCGCGGTCAGCGTCGGGATCGCGCTGTCCCCCGAGGACGGCCCCGGCCTGGGGGCGATGCTGCGCAAGGCCGACATCGCGATGTTCAAGGCCAAGGCCTCGGGCACCGGCCAGCACCTCTACAGCGGCGCCGACGACGCCGACGACGGCACCCGGCTGCGGACCATCGACGAGCTGCGGACCGCGCTGGTCGAGGACGAGTTCGTCGTGCACTACCAGCCGAAAGTCGATCTGCACACCGGCGAGGTGCACAGCGTGGAAGCGCTGGTGCGCTGGGATCACCCCACGCGCGGGCTGGTCTACCCCGATGACTTCCTCGCCCTGGTCGAGGAGTCCGGGCTGATGCCCCGGCTCACCCGGCTGGTGCTCGCCCAGGCCCTGGACCAGGTCGCGCGCTGGCAGTCCCACGGTGAGCACCTGCCGGTCGCCGTGAACCTCTCGGCCAGCTCGCTGGTCGACGCCGACCTGCCCACGCAGGTCATCGCGATGCTGGCCGCCCGCGGCGTGCTGCCCGACCTGCTTCAGCTGGAGATCACCGAGGAGTTCCTGGTGGCCGACCGCGACCGGGCGCGGGACATCCTGACCCGGCTGCGGCGCAACGGGGTCCGGATCTCCATCGACGACTACGGCACCGGCTACAGCTCGCTGAGCTACCTGCGCGACCTGCCCATCGACGAGCTCAAGCTCGATCGATCCTTCATCCTGCCCATGGCCGACGACGCCCGCGCCGTCGCCCTCGTGGCCTCGACCATCGCGCTGGCGCACAGCCTCGGCCTGCGCATGGTCGCCGAAGGGGTGGAGACCTCCGCCGCATACGCGCAGCTCGCGCTCCTCGGCTGTGACCTGGCGCAGGGCTACTTCATGTCCAAGCCCCTGCCCGCCGCCGCGCTGACGATCTGGCTCAGCGACTGGCGCGCGGCGCGCCGGCTCGTCGAGATCCCGCAACAGCGGTCTCTCGACTCCGCCGAGTCGGGTGCCGCGCTGAGCGCACTGCAGGGCGAGAGCGGGCGGCAGAAATCATGACTCCGAAGCAGCGTGGAACGCGCCGATCGAGACGAGCTCGGGCGGATCGGCCCGGTGTGCTGATGCTGCGCCCGCTGAGCGATCCTGGGGTATTGGGGCGAGTCGCCCCGTTCGCCGGCGTCGCGATCATCGCCGTCGTGCTGGCGATCGTCATGCCGCCATCCTCGCCCGACCGGCGGCTGCTCGCCGCAGCCGCGGTCTTGACCGCCCTGGTGATCGTGGTCGCGCTGTGCATCCCCTGGGCGCGGATACCCGCCGCCTGGCAGGTCGCCGTTCCGCTGAGCTACTTCGCGGTGATCGGTCTGCTTCGGCAGGCCGAGGGCGGGGAGGCCTCGGGATTCGCCCCGCTGGTCGTCCTGCCCGTGCTGTGGATCGCGCTCTACGGAAGCCGCTCCTAGCTCGGACTCGTCATCGCGGGTTCGGTTGCGACGTTCCTCGTCCCCCTGTTCCCGGTCGGCTCGCCCCCGCATGCGTCCATTGACACGCTGGCAGGCGTGCTGCGGGTCGTCATCATCCTGTTCACGGGTTTCGCCATCCAGACGCTGGTCGGCCAGTCCAGACAGCGCACGGCGGACGTCGCCGCGCTGGGCGTCGCCACGCGAGCCCTGGGGGTCGAGTCCGATCCGCGCCCGGCGTTGTGTGCGGCCGCGCGGCTCGTCACGGGTGCGGCGTTCGCGATCCTGTTCGAGCCACACCCCGATGGGACGTTGGTCGCCACAGCGGGCACCGACGGTCTCAACCTTGCGTCCATGCAGATCAATCCCGCGACCGAGGCGTCGGCGACCGCCGAGGCCTGGCGAACCGGGGAGCGGATCTACATCGCGGACACCATCACGAGTCCGCGCGCCTCGACGCGGTTGGCCACGGCGACCGGGGCTGTCGGCGTGCTCTTCCAACCGATCACTCGGGACGGGCGGCGGATGGCGGTGCTTGTCGTCGGCTTCCCCGACGCGCGCCGGCGCGGGCCCGAGTCGGCCCTGCACGTCGTCGAGCTGCTCGCTGCGGAGATCGGCGCCGCGCTCGACCGGGCCGATCTCGTCGCGCGGCTCGCGGTGCAGGCACGCACGGACCCGCTCACCGGGGCCTCGAATCGTCGCAGCTGGGATGAGCAGCTGGACCGCGAACTCGCACGGGCCCAGCGCACAGCGGATCCGCTCACCGTCGCGATGCTCGACCTGGATCATTTCAAGGTGTTCAACGACGCCTTCGGTCACTCGAGCGGAGACGCGTTGCTCCGAGACTTCGTGGTGGCGATCCGTGCCGAGCTGCGCACCGGCGACGTCGTCGCCCGGTGGGGTGGCGAGGAGTTCGTCCTCGCCCTGCCGAGCTGCGACCTGGAACGGGCCAGGACCGTCGCGACTCGCCTGCTGTCCGTCGTGCCGAGCGGTCAGACCGTGAGCATCGGCCTGACCCAGGCACGGGAGCACGACACCCCGCGGACCCTGATCAGCCGAGCCGATCTCGCGCTGTATGCGGCGAAGGACGGCGGCCGCAACCAGGTGCGGTCCCTCGACGCGCTGGTGTCACTCGACGACCTGTCGGCAGCGGGCCCCGCCGTCTGACTCAGGCAGCCAAGACGCGATGTCCGCGCCGGCGCCCGGGACGTCACGGCAGGTCGGTCGTCTGCACCGCCGGCTCGTGCCCGGGACGGTCCGGCCCGAACCCGATCGCGAAGCCCTTCGCCTGGGCGCGGCCGAGGTTGGGGTCGGACTCGATCAGGTACGCCGAGCCGAACTCGCGCTCCATGGACTGGTACTTGTCCAGGGGCGCCGCGATCAGCAGCTGGAACCCGAAGGACTGCAGTGCTCTGATCGCGCGTCGGGTGACGTCCGGGTCGGACTTCACGAAGCCCTCGTCGACCGTGACCGAGCCGAAGATCGGGACCTCCTCGATGCCGCCGAGCTGGTACCGAAGCGCCGCGCCCAGGGTGGCCGCGATGAGCTCCTGGCCCTCGCCGCCGGAGGTCGCTCCGACGCCCTCGTAGACGCGCGCCGACGTCTCCCCGCGCCGGTGCTCCTCGGCCGCGATGCGGACGTGCCGCTTGACGTCCAGCACGTCGCGCTGCCACTCCCGGTCCGCCGGTTCCGTGCCGTCCAGGCGCACCATGAGCCGCTGGATCCGGCGGAACCGCTCCTCGAGGACCTGGTCGTCGAGGTCCTGCCCGAGGGTGTTCTCCAGGATCGCGTCGATCTCCTTCTTGAAGGCGCGCGACGCCGGCGGCTCGACGTCGGACGTCGCGATCTGCAGGTAGCCGTCGTGCCCGAACGGCACGGTGCGCAGCACGTCGTTCACCGGGGTGATGCGGTCGTCGATCATGTGCCGCTCGTCGCGCAACGTCTGGATCAGCGAGGACAGGCCCATCTGGTTGATCCTGTGCATCAGGCGGCGCCAGTCGTCCAGGGCGCCGGGCAGGTCGTCCTCGCTCAGGTACTTCAGGCGTGCCAGGTAGTCCGGCGCCGACTCGACCTCCGGGGAGAGCTCGCCGGCCTCGTCCGGCCAACGGTGCAGGAAGTTCGCGAGCGTCAGCTGGATCTTGCCGCGTGCGCTGGTCTCGGCGAGCCTGGCCGTTGCC